>JAWVYT010000431.1:0-2737 GCA_033722595.1 Longimicrobiales bacterium | reverse complement strand
GGGCGCCAGCCTCCTCACCGGACTGGGGCTGCTGGCCGGGACGGGGGGTGGCGCCCACCCGGGCTGGCGGGGCTTCGGCGTCCAGGCGGCGGCGTGGGGCGCCATCAACCTGGGCATCGTCGGCTGGGCGTTCGCTTCGGGGTTCGACGCGCCCGCCGGGAGCCTTGCCGGCGCCATCGCGGCCGAGGACGCCTACGGTAATATCCTGCTGGTCAATCTGGGCCTCAACGTGGGGTACATGCTCGTGGGCGGCGCGCTGGCCGTGGCGGCCGGGCACGGGATCGCGCGGCCGGCAGCGGTCCGCGGCCACGGGCTGGGCGTGGTGGTCCAGGGGCTGGGGCTGCTGGTCCTCGACGGCATCGCGTACGCGGGCAGCCGGGGTCGGATGGAGGCGCTGCAGGGACTGGTGGATCGCGTGTCCGCCGGGTGGGCCCCGGGGACCGTGGACGTCGCGCTCCTGACGCTGACGTTCTGACGGGCCGCATCCTCGGCCGCCACCGCCGTTTGCCGCTGGAAGCGACGGCCGGGCCGAGGCTTGCCCCGTGCAGGCCGGCGGTGTCACCATAAGGCGATCCGTTCTCCCAGACTTCCTCCAGACCCCCCGCATGAACACCTGGGCCGAGCTGAAGCGGCGGAAGGTCGTACAGTGGACAATCGCGTACCTCGCGGGCGCGTGGCTCTTCCTGGACGTGACCTCCCTGATCGGCGGCCACATGGGCTGGCCGCGCTGGATCCACCAGGCGCTGATCGTCCTGGCGGGCGCCGGCCTTCCCATCGCGGTGGTGGTGGCCTGGTACCACGGCGACAAGGGCCGCCAGCGGGTGAGCGGGCCGGAGGCGGCGATGGTCGCGGCGCTGCTGGTCCTGGCCGCGGTGGGCGTGCACCTGGTGCGGCCGGGGCCGCCATCGACCGCACCGAAGGGAGCCCGGGTTCCGGCGGCCGAGCGGTCCATCGCCGTGCTGCCGCTGGACGATCTGAGCGCCGGGGGCGCGTACCCGTACTTCGCCGACGCCATGACGGAAGAGATCACGTCCGCGCTCACGGAGGTCCCCGAGCTGATGGTGAAGAGCCGGAGCTCTGCGTCGAGGTACGAGGCGTCGGAGCTGACCGTGGCGGAGTTCGCGCGCGAGATCGGCGTCCGCCACGTCCTGGAGGGGAGCGTCCAGCGATCCGGCGACCGGGTGCGGGTCACGATCCAGCTGATCGACGCCCGTACCGACGACCACATGTGGAGCGAGACGTACGAGCGGACGCTCACGGACCTGTTCGAGCTCCAGGCGGATATCGCCCGCCAGGTGGCGGACCGGCTGGCGGCGACGTTCACGGACCGGGAGCGGGCCCGGATCGTGGCGGGGGCGACCGAGGACCCCGTGGCGTACGACCTGTACCTGCGCGCCACGTCGGAAGACGCCGGCCCGACGGCCGATGCCACGGACCTGCTGCGGCGGGCCGTGGAACGGGATCCCGACTTCTGGCCGGCGTGGGAGGCGCTGGCCTTCCGTTACGAGCAGCGGGACCTGCGCGGGGGCGGCGCGTGGGCCGACTCGAGCCGGGTCGCGTTCGACCGGGCCATCGAGGCGGCGGATCATCCCGGGGTCCGCCTTCGGCTGGAGGCGTCCCGGAGCCTGATGTTCGGGGGGGAGGGGGACGAGGAAGCGGCCATCGCCCGGCTGCGGGCGGCGGCGGAGGAGCGTCCCAGCGACCTCTTCCTGGTGGATGCCCTGGCCGACTACTACCGCGTCCGGGGACGGCTCGCCGAGGCCGCCTCCTGGCGATGGCGCGCGGCGAGGCTCGATCCCCTCAACCCGGATCAGTGGCGGAGTCTGTGGACGCTGTACTGGTGGGCCGGATCGTATGAGGCGGCCTACCGTGCGCTGCGGCGCGCCATGGACCTCGATCCCGGCTCCTCCGACTTGTACACGGCCCTGAGCCTGCACTGGCAGATGCAGGGCGGCATGCAGCGGGCTCTGGCGGCTCTGGACACAGCCGAAGCCCTGTCGGGTGGGACCCTGGCGCTGCGGCGGGGCTTCGTGCACTGGTGGGGCGGCGACCTCGAGGGGGCCATCGCCGCGTACGCCGAGGTGGACATGGACGAGTCTCCGGAGGGACGACCCGTGTGGCTGCTCATTCCCATGGTGGACACCGAGCGGACGGCCGGCGACTCCGCCCGTGCCGGCCGGATCCTAGACCACGTTCGCACGGTGCTGGAGGGCCGGACCATCGGCGACTACGAGCCGGAGCTGCGGGTGTTCTCGCGGCTCCAGCTGACCGCGCTGGAGGGCGACCGGGAACGGGCGGTCCGGCTCTTCCACCGTTACCTCGAGCTGGGCGGCCACGACCCCACCTGGTTCGAGCAGAGCCCGCTCTTCGAGGCGCTGCGGGCCGATCCGGAGTTCCGGGACGCCCTGGCCGGGCTCCGGGCTGCGGTGGACCGCATGCGCCAGGCGATGGAGCGGGAGCTTCCGTCGTCTTTCTGAGCCCGGCGCCCGGAACGGCCTCCCCATGAACGACTATCTGCTCGTGGCGCTCCCCGCCCCGGACGCCCGGGAGATCCATCTCTTCGTCGATGCGCTCCGGCGGTGCGGCGCCCGGGCGGTGGAGCGCGAGGGAGACCGGTTCGTGGCCCTGTTCCCGTGGCCGGAGGATGTCGACGCGCTGGTGGCGGACGTACGGTCGGCGGTCCGGGCGAGCACCACCATGGACGCCCCCGATCCGACGTGGGAGCGGCTGTCGCGGG
>JAWVYT010000430.1:0-2750 GCA_033722595.1 Longimicrobiales bacterium | reverse complement strand
GCGCGGTCGTGGCCGCGGCCGTGTGGTTCGCCGCCGTGATCCCCGCGATCCTCTCGGTCCACGCCATCAAGGTGGCGTTCAAGGGCAGGGAGGAGGGGCGGTGGACGCTGCCCGCGGCCCCCGGCCTGGCCGGTGCGGTGGTGGCGGGCGCCGTCGTGGCGGCGTGGCTCCTGCCGGGCTGGGCGACCGAGCTGCTGGCGGTCCTCCCGCCGGCGCTGGCCGTGATCGCCCTCGGGGTGGTCCGGCCGCACCCCCGCCACCTGAAGCGGGTGGGGTGGACGATGGTGGCGGCGAATGCGCTGACGCTCGTCCTGCTCCTGGTGCTGTAGCAGAGTACCCCTTTTAAACGGGACCTCGGCCAGCGCGCGGACGCGCGGAACAGCCGGGGTCCGGTACGGAGATACCATGACCATCGATATCACGACCACGATCGACCTGAGTCACGGCGGGCCGATGCCACTGTTCGGACTGGGCACGTTCCGGAGCCCCCGGGGCGAGCCCACCCGGAACGCGGTGACCTGGGCGCTGGACACCGGCTACCGGCACATCGACACCGCCGCAATCTACGGCAACGAGGCCGACGTAGGCGCCGCCATCCGGGACCACGAGGTGGAACGGGCCGAGCTCTTCGTGACCACCAAGCTCGCCAAGGAGGACCACGGCTACGAGAGCGGGCTCCGGGCGTTCGACGCGAGCCTGGATCGCCTGGGGCTCGAGTACGTCGACCTGTACCTGATCCACTGGCCCGGCGGCGGACCCCGAGAGGAGAGCTGGCGAGCGCTGGAGGAGATCCGGGCGAGCGGACGGGCTCGGGCCATCGGCGTGAGCAACTACGCCGTGGACCACCTCCGGGAGGTGCTCGATCAGGGGAGCGTGGTCCCGGCGGTGAACCAGCTCGAGATCCACCCGTTCAACTTCCGGAGCCGGAAGGAGATCGTGGAGCTCTGCCGGCAGCACGACATCGCGGTGGAGGGATACAGCCCGCTCGCCAAGGCCCGGCGCCTCGAGAACGATACCGTCCAGGAGATCGCCGGGGCCCACGACCGGACGGCCGCCCAGGTCCTCATCCGGTGGGCCCTCCAGCACCGGTTCGTCACCATCCCCAAGTCGTCGGACCGGGACCGCATCCGGGAGAACGCGGACGTGTTCGACTTCCACCTCGACGAGGACCAGATGCGGCGCCTCGACGCGCTGGACGAGGATTTCACCACCTCCTGGGACCCGAGAGAGGTGGAGTAGCACGGGACCGGGACAGAAGAACGGGGCGACCCCCGGTCTCCCGGGTGCCGCCCCGCTCGGCCCTCGATCTCGAAGAGCGCCTAGCTCTCGTCGCCGGCGTCGGCCGGGATCGCCTGGGCCTCCAGGTGGATCGCGACCTCATGGCCGACCAGCACCCCACCCGTCTCCAGCGCCTGGTTCCAGGTCAGGCCGAAGTCACGACGGTCGATCTTGGTCTCGGCGCTGAACGCCACCCGCTGGTTGCCCCACGGGTCCTGACCGCGCCCCTCGAACTTCGCGTCGAGCTCCACTTCCTTCGTGGTGCCCCGGATCGTCAGGTCGCCGATCACCTTGAACTCGGAGCCCTCCTCGAGCTCGAGACCCTCGACCCGCGTGCTCTCGAACGTGAGCGCCGGGTACTCCTCCGCGTTCAGGAAGTCGCCGGAGCGGAGGTGGTTGTCACGATCCTCCTCGCGGGTGTCGATGGAAGCCGCAGCGATCTCCACGCGGACCTCGCTGCTCCCCGGGTTCTCCCGATCCAGCACAATGGTGCCGTCCAGGTCGGAGAACCGGCCCCGCACCTTCGTGATCATCATGTGCTTCACCGTGAACTCGGCCTGTGAATGGCTCGAGTCGATGGCCCACTCCGTCCGCTGCTGCGTCTGCGTATCCGTCGTCATCTCTCTCTCCTCGTATTGGGTTCGAAATGCTGCTGCCTCTGCTGCCGCGATCTCCGGCCGCGGCGCCGGTTATCTCTGTACCGATTATCTCGGTTCAAAGATTGTGCCACAAAAGAAAGACCCGGTCATCGATTCGGTCCTTCACGGACCCGTCGGCGCCCCGTTCTTCCGGTGCCGACGCTCGTTGCTCAGCTCGCTGCCGTCGCCTCTTCCTCTTCCGGGAGCGGGGCCCGCTCCGCCCCGCGCCCCAGGCGCTTGAGCAGCTCCGTGGCTTCCCGCTGCTCGGCGGGTGTCAGGGTGCTCTGCGCCGTTTCCAGCGTCCGGGCGTGGAGCGGGAAGATGCGGTCGAGCAGCGCTTCCCCTTCCTCCGTCAGCTCGGCGTAGATGGCCCGTCGGTCCGTCTCGCACGGCCTCCGCTGCACGTAGCCCTTGTCCTGGAGCCGGTCCAGCACGTACGTCATGCCGCCGCTGGACTTGAGCACCTTCCGCTGGAGCTCGCCCACCAGGAGCGGCCCCTTGGTGTAGAGCGCCTCGAGGGCGCCGAACTCCGCCAACGACAGGCCGTGCCGTGCCACATCGGCCTCGGCGTGGGCCTCGACGGCAGAGTGGGCCCGATTCAGCACGACCCACAGCTTGAGCGCGGTGTCTCGGTCCGACGGGCTCATGCGCGACTCCCGTTCCCGGTGTCCTCGTAAATATCTCACTTCCAAGATAATGTCTCGGGCCGGGTTGTCAACCGGGGGTGCTGGCCTCACGGGGCCGGGCGGGTCAGCTTGGGTGCCATGAGCGACGATTTCTGGGAGGATCCCGAGCGGGTGGAGCGGTTCGCGGACCGGGAGCCGGACCATCGGC
>JAWVYT010000429.1:0-2767 GCA_033722595.1 Longimicrobiales bacterium | reverse complement strand
CCGGGGCCGGCACCACCTGAGCCACAAGGCGGTGGGTGTGCCCGGGACCGTGGCCGGGCTCGCGTACGCCCACGAGCGGTACGGCCTGCTGCCGTGGGCCCGGCTCGTGGAGCCGGCCGTGCGGCTGGCCCGGGACGGCTGGCGGATGACGCCGGGGGTGGCCACGTCGCTCGCGTCGATCCTGCCGGAGCTCCGTCGCTACCCGGCCAGCGTGGCGGCGTTCTCCAGGGACGGCGAGCCGTACGAGCCCGGCGACCTGTTCCGTCAGCCCGACCTCGCACGGACCCTCGCCCGGATCCGGGACCGGGGGGCGGAGGGGTTCTACGCCGGGGAGACGGCCCGGCTCATCGTCGCCGAGATGGAGCGCGGGGACGGACTGATCACGCTGGAGGACCTGGCCCGGTACGAGCCCGTGGAGCGCGCGCCGGTCCGGGGCACGTACCGGGGCTACGGCGTCATCGGGATGTCGCCGCCCTCGAGCGGCGGCACCGTGACCGTCGAGATGCTGAACATCCTCGAGGGGTACGACCTGGCGGCCATGGGCCACAACACCGCGCCGTACCTCCACCACCTGGCCGAGGCCATGCGACGGGGCTACCGCGACCGGGCCCGGTGGATCGCCGACCCCGACTTCGAGGCGGTGCCGGTCGACCGGCTCACCAGTGACGCCTACGCCGCCGAGCTCCGGGCCGGGATCCGGAGCGACACCGTCACGCCGTCCTCGGTCGAGGATGCCGTGCCGGTGGCCGAGAGCCCCGAGACCACCCACTTCTCGGTGGTCGACCGGGCCGGGCTCGCGGTTTCCACGACCTACACCCTGGAGTACAGCTACGGCTCCCGGATCACCGTCCCCGGCGCCGGGTTCCTCCTGAACAACGAGATGGGCGACTTCAACCCCGCCCCGGGCCTCACGACCGAGGACGGTCTGATCGGGACCGCTCCCAACCTGGCGGAGCCCGGGAAGCGGATGCTTTCCAGCATGTCGCCCACCATCCTGGAGACGCCCGATGGGCGCCTGTTCGCCGTGCTCGGCACCCCCGGCGGGCGACGGATCATCAACATCGTGCTCCAGACCACGTTGAACCTCGTCGACTTCGAGATGGACGCGCTCGAGGCGGTGCAGGCGCCCCGGATCCACCACCAGTGGCTGCCGGACGACCTCGACATGGAGGGATACGACTGGTCCGCCGAGGTCCTCCGGGGGCTCCGCGACCGGGGGCACATCCTGGACCTCAAGGGCGGTACCTTCGGCCACGTCCACGCCATCCAGGTCCGCGACGGGGTACTCCTCGGCGCGCCGGACCCGAGGGACCCGGACGCCACGGCCGTCGGACACTAGAGCGCACCGCCGCGGTGGACGGCCGAGCAGCGGCCGCCCTGGGGCTCACCACCAGCCGCCGTGCCGAATCTCCTTCCGGTCGAGCTTCACGCCGCCCCGCTTCGCCCGTACCAGCTCCTCCTTCTCGAACGGCTTGACCAGGAGGAGGCCGGCGACGAAGCCGCCGATGTGGGCCCAGAAGGCGACGCCGGACGCCGCGCCGGTCAGGGTCCCGCTCAGCAGCTGGATGGCGAACCAGTAGCCGAGCATGATCCAGGCGGGGAGCGGGATGATCCGGATGAAGATGATGAAGAAGAACAGCGTGAGGATCCGGACCCGGGGGTAGAGCAGGAGGTACGCGCCCATGATCCCGCTGATGGCGCCGGACGCGCCGACCATCGGGACCGTGGAGCCGGGCTCGCTCACGATGTGACCGGCGGACGCGGCCAGGCCCGTCAGCAGGTAGAACAGAATGAACCGGCCGTGGCCCAGGCTGTCCTCGATGTTGTTCCCGAAGATCCACAGGAACCACATGTTCCCGATCAGGTGCATCCAGCTCCCGTGGAGGAACATGCTGGTAAAGACGGCCGACCAGGTGAGCCCGCCGGTGGGGCACTGGAGCACCCGGACCCGGCGGGACACGGTCTCGGCCTGGCCGGTGATCTCCGACGGGATCGCGCCGTATGTGCACACCGACTGCTGGAGCGCCTGCATGTCGAGGCCGGCACCCTGCACCATCAGCCAGACCGTCACGTTGATCCCGATGAGCACCAGCGTGATGTACGGGACCAGCTCCGTGGGGTTCTCGTCGCGCAGCGGGAACACGGACTAATTCACTCCTCTCCATTCGGGCCAGACCTCCTGCAGCGGCCGGATCGGGTCCCGGGCGACGACGATCCCCACGCTGCGCTCCTCCGGCACGCCCCACGGGTTGCGCACCCGCGCGGCCAGCGTCGCCTCGCGGAAGAACTCGCCCTCCACGTCGCCGGGCTCGGCGCCCACCACGATGGTGACCTGGCCGGGGCGCTCCCCGGGGCCCCAGAACCAGTAACTGCCCACGGGTGCCACGGCGTCCGGGATCTCGTCATCGGCGTAGAAGTCGATGGCGCCCGCCCGGCCGTAGTTGGTCGCAAGGATCACCGCTGCCGCCCGATCCTCCGGTGGCAGCGAGCGGTAGACGTGGGCGACCGAGTCGGCCAGCGCTTCCCAGCCCAGCATGTCGGCGTAGTCCTGGGGCAGCTCCAGCTGCTGACCGGTATTCGTGGCCACCGCCTCGGTGACGCCCAGCCACGCGGCGTAGCGGGCCATGGTCTCCGGCGGCAGGAACGGCAGTCCCATCGGCAACCCGACGATGGCGAAGCCGCCCACCGCGATCCAGACCGCGACCCACGCGGCGGTGGAGGCGGCCCCGCGCCGCGGTGACCTCACCGTGCCGATCCGGCGCTCGAT
>JAWVYT010000428.1:0-2771 GCA_033722595.1 Longimicrobiales bacterium | reverse complement strand
GGGGACGTCGGACCCGGAAGCCGGGCCCCGGCTGCCGCGGGCCGGGATCGGGGATCTGAGTTCCGAACGCATCATTCGAGGGGGATCGTGGCCGATCGGCTGTTCAGGACGGGCGAGGAGAGGAAGAGTCTGTGGGAGCGGGTGAAGGAGGTCGCCCTCACGGACGTGAACGTGGTCATGCGGGGCGGGCTCGACCACGACGCCCTGGAGCGGCTGGAGGAGCTGCTCCTGGCCCACGACTTCGGCGTACAGGCCACGCTCCGCCTGGTGGACCATGTCGAGGAGCTGACCCGGTCGGGCCGCGTGTCCACGGAGCAGGAGTTCCGGACGGCCGTCGAGGACGAGATCCACCGGATCCTCACGGAGGGCGGAGAGGGCTCGTCGCGGCTCGCGCTGCCGCCGGCCGGCGAGCTCGCGGCGATCCTCGTCGTCGGGGTCAACGGCGTCGGGAAGACGACGACCATCGGCAAGCTGGCGCACCGGCTGGGGCGGGACCGGCGGAAGATCCTCCTGGCCGCCGGCGACACGTTCCGGGCAGGCGCCATCGACCAGCTGCGGATCTGGGCGGAGCGGGTGGGCACGGAGTTCGTCGGCGGCCAGCCCGGCGCCGACCCGGGCGCCGTGGCCTTCGACGCCATGGACGCAGCGGTAGCGCGGGGCTGCGACACCGTCATCGTCGACACGGCCGGGCGGCTGCACACCCAGGGCAGCCTCATGGACGAGCTGGCGAAGATCGGCCGGGTGCTGGGCCGGAAGCTGGAGGGTGCCCCCCACGAGACGCTCCTCGTCCTGGACGCCACCGTGGGCCAGAACGCCGTCCGGCAGGCGCAGGAGTTCGACGCCGCGCTCCCGCTCACGGGGCTCGTGCTGGCCAAGCTGGACAGCACGGCCAAGGGTGGTGTCGTGGTCGCGCTGAAGGAGGCGTTCGACCTGCCCGTGAAGCTCGTGGGCACCGGCGAGTCGCTCGGCGACCTGGAGCCGTTCGATGCCCGCCGGTTCAGCCGGGACGTCCTGGAGGCCTGAGCCGTGACCGCTCCCGACGCCTTCCTCCTGGACCGGCCCGCCCAGTACCTCAAGGGCGTGGGACCGCGGCGCGCCGAGCAGCTCGACAAGCTCGGGGTGCGCAGCGCCCGGGACCTCCTCTTCCATATCCCGCGCCGGTACGAGGACGCCAGCACGGTCGATGCCATCGCGTCGCTGGAGGTCGGGATGGACGCCACGGTGATCGGCGAGGTCGTGAGCAAGGGCGTGCTCCCCACGCGCAAGGGCCTGCGGATCTTCCAGGCCGTGATCCGCGACGACACGGGGCTGATCGAGTGCTCCTGGCCCGGGCAGCCGTTCCTCGACCGCAGCATCCACAAGGGCGACCGGCTGCTGGTCACCGGCCCCGTCCGGTTCTTCCACGGCCGTCAGCTCCAGCCCCGGGAGCACGTTCAGCTGGATCGGGGCGACGCGCCCGGCGACAGCGGCCGGGTGCTCCCGATCTACCCGGCCACGGAGGGGCTCTCCCAGGGCATCATCCGGAAGATCCTGGACACCAACCTGGATCGGCTCCTCCCGCTCCTCGCCGACCAGGAGCCGCTCACGGAGGAGCACCTGGCGCGGGTCGGCGTCCCGCCGCTGATGGACGCGCTCCGTGCGCTGCACCGGCCGCCGTCGATCACCGAGGCCGAGCGGGGCCGGCAGCGGCTGGCGTACGGCGAGCTCTTCTTCCTCCAGCTGCTCCACGCACGGGCCCACCGGGCCGCCACGAAGGAGCGGGAGGGGATCGCGTTCCGCCGGACGAACGCGCTGCTCCGACCCTTCCACAAGGCGCTGCCGTTCGAGCTCACCGACGCGCAGAAGCGGGCCGTCCGCGAGATCCTCGACGACATGACCAGCGACCGGCGGATGAACCGGCTGCTCCAGGGCGACGTGGGGGCCGGGAAGACCGTCGTCGCCGTGCTGGCGATGCTGCTGGCCGCCGAATCCGGGTACCAGGCCGCGCTCATGGCGCCCACGGAGCTGCTGGCCGAGCAGCACGTCCGGAACATCCGGGAGATGGTGGCGCCGCTCGAGGTCGAGGTCGCGGTCCTGCTGGGCAAGCAGACGGGCCAGGAGCGGGAGGCGGCCCGGGAGGCCGTCCGGAGCGGACGAGCCCGGCTCGTGGTCGGCACCCACGCCCTGATCCAGGAGGGCGTGGAGTTCAGGGAGCTGGGGCTGGTGGTGGTGGACGAGCAGCACCGGTTCGGCGTCCGGCAGCGGATGGAGCTGGCCGAGCGGGGCGCCGACCCGGACGTGCTGGTCATGAGCGCCACGCCGATCCCCCGATCGCTGGCGCTGACGCTCTATGGCGACCTCGACATCAGCGTTCTCGACGAGAAGCCGGCCGGCCGCAAGCCGATCCGGACGGGGCTCCGCAGGGACAGGGACCGATCGAAGGTCTGGGAGTTCGTCCGGGAGCAGGTGGATGCCGGCTGCCAGGCGTACGTGGTCTATCCCCTCATCGAGGAGTCGGAAAAGGTGGACCTGCGGGCGGCCACCGCCGAGCACGAGAAGCTCGACCGGGAGGTCTTCCCCGACCTTCGGGTCGGTCTCGTGCACGGCCAGATGCCGGCCCAGGAGAAGGAGGACGTCATGGCCGCGTTCGTGGCCGGCGATGTGGACGTCCTGGTCTCGACCACGGTGATCGAGGTGGGCATCGACGTGCCCAACGCAACGGTCATGGTCGTCGAGCACGCGGAGCGGTTCGGCCTCTCCCAGCTCCACCAGCTACGGGGCCGGATCGGGCG
>JAWVYT010000427.1:0-2771 GCA_033722595.1 Longimicrobiales bacterium | reverse complement strand
GACTGCCGGAGCACGTGCGAGAAGAGATCGGCCCGGAACCCGTACAGGATGCGGTTGCCGACCCCTACGAGCGTCATGACCTGCCCGTACTCCGTGACCGCGGCGGACGCGGCGATGAGGAGAAACAGCCCGCCCGCGGCGGCCATGCCCACCGGCACGGAGACGCCGGTCAGGGCATCCACGATCCACTTCAGCGGCCAGGGCTGCGCGAGGCGCAGCGCCAGCAAGACCAGCGTCAGGAAGAGGCCCCACGCGAGCGCGCGCCGCTGGCCCGGCAGATACGGGCGCAGCAGCTCCAGTACCTGTCGCAGGTCCCGCAGCTGACGCAGCAGCTTGGGTGCGCGCACGGCCACCTCTTCAGCCCGCGGTCGCGAGCTCTGGCTTCCGCGCTGGCGGCAGCCCGAGCTCCTGGAGGATCCACGCCTCGGCGGCGTTGGTCGCCCGCCCGGGGTTGTAGAACAGGTCCGCGGCCATCGCCCGACGCACCTCACCGGCCGCGTCCGGGTGGGCGAGGCTCCACTCGACCGCCTCCACCGCCTCGTCCGGCCACCGGGCCACCACCCCGCCTTTCCGGCCCCAGGTCTCCAGGTCCAGGTTGGCTTTCTTGCTCTTCTCCGCCGCGGCCAGCAGGTCGGGCACGTCGAGGAAGACCATGGGCCGGTCCATCAGCGAGTACTCGCTGCTGACCGAGGAGGCATCGGTGATGAGCAGGTCCGCCACGTACAGGTACGGCACGATGTCGAAGTCGGTCACGTGGACCGTGTGGTCATCCACCAGCGACAGCAGCTCGTCCGCACCCGGCCTGCTCCGGTTCCGGGGGTGATCGTGCAGCTTCAGGAGGATATCGTACTGCCCGGTAGCAGCGAGGCGGCGGATCACCTCCGGGCCCGTCGTCTCCACTGAGTTGCCCTTCTGGCCCGTGGGCGCGTAGAGCAGGACCGGCCGATCCCCGGCGAGGCCGAGCCCGTCCAGGATCGCCCGCCGGTCCAGCGAGCCGTCCCGGAGCGGGTCGACCTTGACGAACCCGGTGGGCACCAGCCGGGGATCATCCTTCCGGAACAGCTTGTTCTCGATCAGCGCCCGGTGCATGTACGGACCGGCCACGAACAGGTTGTCGTAGATCAACACGTCCCGCCGCACCGCCATGTTGCGGAAGGACAGCCCGTGGAAGATCTGCACGCGCTTCCGGTCCTCCGCCGGGAAGAAGCCGGAGATGTGGGCCGAGAAGACCATGTCGTAGGCTCGCTTCTCCATCTCCTCGAGCTCGACCACGGTCGAGGGGTCGACCCGGAACGGTCGGTAGAGCTCCTGCGCCGACAGGCCGCCGACGCCATTCGAATCGGGCTGCCGGCCCCCGGTCAGCTCGACCCGCACATCCGGCCGCGCCGCCAGGCGCCGGTAAATGGGCTCGAAGCAGACGAAATGGACCGGGGCGTAGCCCCCGAACAGGATCCGCTTCATCGCCGGTACTCCACGCCGAAGAACGCCCGGAGCCGCCGGTAGTCCGCCTCGTCGCCCGTATCGCCCTGGCCGGGCCGGAACGTTGTCTGGAACTGGTGCTCCGCCCCCAGCGAGAGCTCCACCCGCCGGAGATCGAGCCGGAGCTCGCCGCCCAGCGAATGGCGGCGGTCCAGCCGGTCGCCGTAGTACGGGTCGTCGGCGAGGGACGCCGTGTAGCGGCGCTCCCGAAGGTCGTACTCCGCCACCAGACGGCTCCGCTTGCCCGTCCGGAGCGAGGTCTCCGCGCCTACCCGGATCTCGTCGAACCCTCGGTCGAGGGGCGTCATCAGCAGACCCAGGTCCGTCAGGACCGGCTCGGCGCCGGCGTAGCCGTCGAAGGCGCGCGCCCCCGACGCCGACAGCTCGAACCCCACCCGGCCCACCTCCAGGTCCGCCTCCACGCCCGCGCCCAGCTCCGTCCGGTCGCGCCAGGGCAGGTCGCGGTATGTCCGCCGGCCCGCCAGCAGTCCCACCTCCACGTCCAGCTCCGGCGCCCCGCGCTTGCCCCGCAGGAGCCTGCGCTGATACGCCAGCTCCGCTTCAACCGTCGTCGCCACCCCCGCCACGTACTCCACCTCGCCGGCGCCCGAGGGGCCCAGATAGTTGCGCCGGAACTCCGACGGCGTCACCTGCAGCTCCAGCCGGACCTCGTCCCGCTTCGACAGCCGCTGCGCGGCCGACAGGTCCACCTCCACCGACGTGCGCCGACGGTTGAAGGTATAGGCGTCCACCCGCACGTTCGACTCCAGCTCCAACCGGTGTCCAGCGAGGCCCCGACCCCGCAGCTCCATGCCCAGACGGAGCGTGTTCGCCAGGTCGAACGGCTGCGACAGGGAAGCATATCGGTCGCCGCCGTCCAGCAGGTCGTCCATCTGCCCCCCCGTCAGCCGGAAGGGGTTCTGGTCGAACGTGCTCTCCAGCCCCATCGTCCAGCGATGCAGCCGCCAGCCGTCCCTGTCCGACCCCTGGGCGGAGGCGTCGGATGCGCCCCCCACGACCAGCGCTGCGCCAAGCGCGCCGCCCACCAGGCCCCGCTTCACCCATCCCTGCATCATCGGGTCACCGTCACTTCGAGAGATGTCCTGAACGCGCGTCCGTACTGCAAAGGGCGGACCCGTCGCGAGACAAGCTCCAGGTGCCGCTGGTGCCAAGGTCTTCCTCGCCGGACGCGGCCCGGATCGCAGCCTCCCGTTCGGCAGAATATGACCGCTCTAGTACCTTTTTTCGCAGGCCTTGTTCCCCCCGCTGCAGCCGATGCTCGTGCGCACCGT
>JAWVYT010000426.1:0-2771 GCA_033722595.1 Longimicrobiales bacterium | reverse complement strand
GAGGTAGACCCGGGTCCGCACGATCCATGGGCCCAGGTTCTCCTTGGCGGCGGCCCGGAGGTCCTCGGCGGTGAGCCCTGTGCGGGTAATGTCGACCCGCGCGCGTGCGAAGTTCTGGGCGGCGTGGGGGTCGGTGCCGACGTCGTCGGTGCAGAGGACGTGGACGATCCATTCGGGGTCGTCGGGCCCCTTGCCGGGCGCGTTCCGGGCCTTGAGGTCGGCGTCGGCCTCGAACGGGCCGTGGCACTGGACACAGTGCTCGTTGAAGAGCCGGCGTCCGTCGGCGGCGCGGGCGGTGTCGATGGGGCCGAACAGCTCCTCGGGCCAGGACGGCGGGTCCAGCCGGCGGAGCGTGTGCTCGATGGTATTCAGGTTCTCGACCATGACGGAGCTGGCGAACCGGTCGCCGGGCGGGAGCGGCCGGCCGTAGCGGTCCACGAGCGCGTAGGTCGCGCCCACCCCCAGCGCTTCGCCGAAGTTCCGGGCCATGGGCTGCGCCACGGACGCGTTGTACTGGACCCAGTCGAACTTCCAGATGTTCCAGAGCGGCGGGTAGCTGACGGGCGCGTTGCCCACGTGGAGGTTGTCCAGGTCCAGGTTCTCGCCGAACACGGTGTTGGAGATCCGGGCCAGCGCGTCGGTCCGGCCGTAGCCCTCCTCGGTGGGGTACTTGGTGCGTTCGTTCACCGCGATCCGGCCGAACGTGCCGATCACGTCGAGCATCTGGCTGCGGAGCGCGCCCTTCCCCTCCGGGTAGGTGTCGCCCAGGACCCGGCGGGCGAAACGGTTGAACTTCACCGGGTTCGCCAGTGTGGCCATCATGGACGTGAGCATGGTGGGCACGAAGTTGCCGAAGCTGGCGTCGGTGAAGGCGTGGTTGGCCTGGCCGCCATCGATCCGGTAAGCGGTGACCTGGTCGTCGCGGGTGACGTGGAGCTCTCCGGTGTGGCACGCGGCGCAGCTCATGCTCAGGACGTTCTCGTTCAGCGCGTCGTCGTAGTGCTTCGTGAACCCCACGGGCAGCCCGTCGGGGTTCGCGGGCGTAGCCGGGTCCACGATGAACCCATAGCGGCGCATGAGGTCGGCGTTCGCGAACCGGGTGCGGCTCAGCGGCAGCTCGAGGTTCACGAACCAGTCGTAGCGCATCCCCCGGAGCCCGGCGCCCTGGGGCGTGTAGTAATACGTCTGCCGGCCGGTCGCCTCGAGGCCGGGGCCCCAGCCCTGCTCGGCGTACACCACGGCGTCCGGCGCCTCGTCGGGGAGCATGGCGCGGCCCGAGGTCACGTACCAGCTCGTGGCCAGCGACAGCAGCAGCACGCCCCCGAGCACCAGCAGCACGACGACGGCGCTGCCCCGGACTACGCGGCCCAGCGGGACCCGTCCCGCCCGTCGGGCCCACCGGCCCATGGCCGCCAGCGCCGGGCCCAGGACGGGGATCCCCGCCAGCCCGGACCGGCCGGTCTCGCCGGCTCCCGGCTGCGCAACCGGCACGGCACCGCCCTCCTCCGCGTCCGCGAACCGCCGAACCCGGCTCTCCTTCTCCGGCTTCCACCGGCCGCGGTTGATCCCGCCGATGGGCCGGAACTCGTCCATGCCGTGCTCGTGGACGTCCATGTACATCCCCGCCAGCTCCTCGGCGGTGAGCTGGGAGCCGGGGATCAGCGACAGGCGACCCACCACGTGGAACGGCGCCTGGTCCTCGTCCCATTCGGCGGCGGCGTTCTCGATCCAGAAGCTCGGGTCGCGGCCCCGGCCCCGGTGGGTCATGGCGTCCGCGTCCAGGAGCTGGACGGCCACGTCGAACGACGCGACGGGCGTGTCCTCCACCAGGTGCCGGAGCAGCTCGTTCCGGAGCATGTCGGGCCCCGGCGCCAGCGGCTCGGCGTGGTTGTGGCGACGGGGGATGAGCGAGTACTTGATGGCGTCGTCCGGCCCGAGCGTGAACGGCACGGTGCTCCAGTACCGCTGGAGCTGGAACGGGACCCGGGTGTTCGCCTTCTTCTCGCGCGCACCCCGGACCGCGGTCTTCAGGAAACGCCAGCGCTCACGGAACGACATGCGCGCAAACACGCCAAGCGCCTTCCACCCCGACGGCGCGGCCAGCACGCGCATGAGCACGGCGAAGTCGTGCATGTCGTTGATGGGGAAGATGGGCGAGTTGTTCATGGAGAAGTCCACGCGCGCCTCGTCGCCGTCGGGGTCTGGCACCGTGGCGGTGAACGAGCACGCGCGGACGTCCGGCTTCATGTCCGACTGGACCCGGGACTCGGCGTTGGCGAACCGGACGGTGGCGTCGTAGGTGCCGGGTCGCGCGAACGGGCCGCGGGCGAGCCGGCGGGCCAGCCCCGGGTCGTCCAGTGCGGCCTCGAGGTCGAACACCTCGAACGTGGCGCGTGCGCCGACCCCCTTGGCGTGGGTGCCGCGCTGGAGCGGCAGCCCCTCCTGGTCGGCGAACCGGCGCTGGAGCGTCATGAAGTGGGCCGTGACCTCGGCGATGTCGGCGGCCTCGCGGTCGGGCACCTTCTCGAATTGTGACATGGCGCTCAGTGGAGGGCGTCCAGGAGGGATCGGGCCGCCTTCAGGTCGGCCGTCTCGAAGCCTTCGGTGAACCAGTCGTAGACAGGCTTGAGCTCGACCCGTGCGTCGTCGTCGCGGCCCTCGGCGTGGAACAGCCGGGCGAGACTGGTGGCGGCGCGGAGCTCGAACGACCGGGCATGCTGATCCCGCGCCTTCGCTAGTCCGGCGCGGATCGCCTCCTCGCCGGCGTCCCT
>JAWVYT010000425.1:0-2774 GCA_033722595.1 Longimicrobiales bacterium | reverse complement strand
GGAGTCCGGGGCCCAGGACCTGTCGTGGATCTGGGAGATCACGTACCGGAACCTCCGTCAGGTCACCGGCTCCGGGGACCCCGACCTCCCGCCGGTTCGGACGGAGATCCCCCTGAACTGAGGCCCGGTCGCGTCCGACCTGCGGGCCGGCCTCGCCGGCTGCGCCGCGACGAGATACGTTGGGGTCGACCGCCGTCCGGACACAGGGACGGCGCCTCCGCACTCGTCCCTCGCATCCCGAACCCCTATGCGCCACTCTCGACTCCCTCTCGCGACGGCGATGGCATGCGCGGGCCTCGTCGCGCTCCAGGCGCCGGGGCTCGGGGCTCAGGCGACCACCGCGGAGGAGCGGATGGCGGCGTGGGCCGAGCACCAGGCGCTGGAGGCCCGGTCGCCGTTCCGTGACGCAGAGTGGCGGGCCGTGGGTCCCATGCAGGCGGGGGTGCGCGTGGAGGCCATCGCCGTGCCGCCCGGGAGCCAGCGTACGATCTACGTGGGCGTGGGCTCCGGGAACCTGTGGAAGACGGACGACAACGGGATCACGTGGACACCGATCTTCGACGACCAGGCCACGTTCACCATCGGCGACGTAGCCGTGGCGCCCTCCGCCCCCGAGGTGGTATGGGTGGGTACTGGCGAGACGCAGCCGCGCCACAGCGGCTACTCCTACGCGGGGACCGGCGTCTACCGCTCGACGGACGGCGGCACGAGCTGGCGGCACATGGGGCTCGCCGACACGCACCATATCGGCACGGTGTTGGTCCACCCGACGGACCCGCATGTCGTCTACGTGGCCGCGCTGGGCCGCTTCTGGTCCCGGAACGAGGAGCGGGGCGTGTTCCGGACCCGGGACGGCGGCGAGAGCTGGGAGCGGGTTCTCTTCCTCTCCGACCACACCGGGGTGGTCGAGCTGGTGATGGACCCGTCGGATCCCCTGACCCTCTACGCCGCCGCCTGGGACGCCGTGAGCGGGCGGCCGGTGGAGGGCGGGGAGGAGAGCGGCATCTACCGGACCACGGACGGCGGCGACAGCTGGGCGAAGCTGACGGTCGGGCTGCCCGAGGGTCCCCTCGGCCGGATCGGGCTGGACGTGGCGCCCAGCCGGCCGTCCACGGTCTACGCCTTCGTGGACAACCGTGCGCCGATCCCGGACGAGGATCGGCCCTTCGTGGGCGGGGAAGTCTACCGCTCCTACGATCGGGGGGAGCGCTGGGAGAAGGTCAACCGGGACGACCTGTACGACGTGTTCGGGATCTACGGGTGGAAGTTCACCGACGTCCGGGTGGCACCGGATGACCCGGAGGAGATCTTCATCCTGGGCAACCGCGGCTACCGTTCCGTGGACGGCGGCCGGACGTACGGGCGGATCGGCGAGACCATCGTCCGGGTTCATGACACGCGCGGCGAGATCATGCACCTGGACCAGCACGAGATCTGGATCGACCCGGAGAACACCGACCGGATCCTCCTGGGCAACGATGGCGGTCTCTTCCAGTCGTGGGACCGCGGCCGGAGCTGGCTCCACCTCAACAACATCCCCGGCGCCGAGTTCTACGCCATCGCGACGGACATGGAGGACCCGTACATCATCTTCGGCGGCACCCAGGACAATGCGGCGCTCTACGGACCCGGTGACCGGCCCCTGGACGAGCTCCTCAACGATCCCTGGGAGAACGTGTACCTGGACCGCTGGACCGGCGGCGACTCCTTCGATACCTACCGCGACCCCACCGATCCCCGGTACGTCTACTACGAGCACCAGCACGGCGCGGTGCGGCGCATGGATATCACCGGCGACTCGGTCCTCACGTCCGCCGCCCAGGACATCCGCCCGCGGTTCCCCGATGCCGAGTGGGAATGGCGGTCCGGGTGGCATACGCCGTTCATCATCTCGGGCCACGACCCCCGGACGATCTACCTGGGCGGCAACCGGCTCGTGAAGTCCACCGACCACGGCAGCAGCTGGACGCCGGTCAGCCCCGATCTGTCGGACCCGGCGGGCGGGATCCGGGCGGTGGTCCCGTTCGGCACCATCACCAGCATCGCCGAGTCCCCGATCCGGCCGGGGCTCCTCTACGTCGGCACGGAGGGCGGTTCGCTCTGGCGGACACGCGACGAGGGCGGCACCTGGGAGCGGGTCCAGCAGGGGCTGCCGGCGAAGTGGGTCAGCCGCGTCGCCGCGTCGCCCCATCGGCCCGGCACCGTGTTCGCCACCTTCACCGGGTTCCGGCAGGATGACTTCCGGGCCTACGTCTACCGCTCCGACGATTACGGCGCCACGTGGCGCTCCATCGCGGGCGGCCTGCCGGACGCGTCGGTGAACGTCATCGCGGAGGATCCGGCCGTGCCCGGGACGCTTTACCTGGGAAGCGACCTCGGCGTCTACGTCTCCCTGGACGGGGGCGAGTCCTGGCAGTCGCTCTCCGTCGGGCTCCCCACGACGTCCGTCCACGACCTGGAGGTCCACGCCCGTGACCGCGAGCTGGTCATCGGGACCCACGGGCGGAGCGCGTTCGTCCTCGAGCTGCCCGCCTGTATCCAGGACGGCCCCACGGCCTGTTGAGCGCCGGCAGGTACGATCATTGCCCCCCGTTCGGTGGCGGACGCGGACCGAGCCGGGGGAACCCATGGACTCGCTGGAGCGAAGCGGCACGACGCTGGAGCTGACGACGGGCGATATCACGCAGCAGGCGGACTTCGACGCGGTCGTCAACGCGGCCAACGCGCAGCTCCGGACCGGCGGCGGGGTGGCCGGCGCGATCCACCGGGCGGCG
>JAWVYT010000424.1:0-2781 GCA_033722595.1 Longimicrobiales bacterium | reverse complement strand
GATGATCCGGCCTCTGAGACTGCTGAACATGCGTTTCTATGCCCTCTGGTGGACGGCGTGGCGGGCACCCGGCCCGTCACGCTCAAAGACGGGAAAAGGTGACGGCGCGCCGGCCGGTTGTCAACGTTCGGCGCCGGCCCCGATCACCCCTCCGGCCGGTACACGACGCGCCAGATCCGGCCGCCCGCGTCGTCGCTGATGTAGAGCGAGCCATCGGGCCCTTCGGCGAGCCCGGTCGGCCGGTGCTCGCGGGTCTCGGCCCAGTTCTCCCGGCCCTCGGCGAAGACCTCCCACCGCTCGGCGGCGAACCCGCCGTTCTCCCGGGGCAGGAAGACCACGTTCGCCCCCTCCTGCGGCAGCGGGGCGCGGTTCCACGAGCCGTGGAACGCGATGAAGACGCCGTCGCGGTAGCGGTCCGGGAACAGGTCGCCGTGGTAGAAGAGGAGGTCGTTGGGGCCCCAGTGGCCCGGGAACCCGACCAGCGGGTCGTCCATATCGGCGCACCGCCCGACCTCGTCGCCCGTCCCTCCGTACTCCGGCGCCAGCACCTTCTTCCCCTGCACGTGGTCGTAGTAGCAGTACGGCCAGCCGTAATCATCGCCGTCCGAGACCCGGACGAACTCTTCCGCCGGCAGCTCCGCGCTCTCCTCCGGGGTGTAGTGCTCCTCCCAGTTCTGGTGCAGCTGGTCCCGCCCGTGGATCGCGGCGTAGAGCGCCCCGTCGCCCTCGTCGTAGTGCAGCGCGACGGTGTTCCGCATCCCCGCGGCGACCCGCTCCCCGTCGGCCAGCGTCTGTCCCGTGGCCTCGGCGTCGAACCGCCAGATCGCGGCGTTCGTCTCCCGCTCCTCGCACGGATCCTCGCCCGGCGAGCCGGCCGCGCGGTCGTCCACCTGACACGAGTTGGACGGCGAGCCGATGTTCAGGAACAGGTCGCCCTCCGGGCTGATCTCCACGGGCTTCGCGGCGTGCCCGCCCCGGGCCCGCAGGCCCTGCACGATGACCTCGGCGCCGGCTTCCGGCCGGAGCTGCCCCTCCGGACGGCGGTATCGGACCACGCCGTCGTCGTGCCCGACGTAGACCCAGCCGTTCCAGAGCTCGATCCCGGTCCCGCCCACGTCATCGAAGGCGACCCGCTGGTCGGCTACACCGTCGCCGGTCGTGTCCCGGAGCGCGATCGCGCCGCCCGGTGTGCCCCGCCCGCCGCGGAGCGTCACGTACAGGTCGCCGTTGGGCGCGACGGCCATGTGCCGGGCGTTCCCGACGTCATCGGCCACCACCACGGCGCAGAAGCCGTCCGGGAGCACGAGGCCGCCGTCGTCGGGCGCGCACGCGAAGTCGCCGCCCTGTGCCCGCGCGGTGCCGGCCGCGCCCGTGTCGCACCCGGTAAGGAGCGCCATGCCCAACAGCGCTCCGAACACGCCCAACGTGCTTCTGCTCATCTGTCGCTCCCGGTGATAGGGCTCCCAGTCGCGAATAGTGACGGCCCGGGCGGACGGGGTCAACCGAATCCGGTCGGAAACAGCCCCGGCTCGCGCCCCCGCGCCCGCTTGCCCGGGCATCCGACCGTTCCTATCTTCTTGCCTTGCCGTCGCTTCTCCCCGGCAACGAGTCGCTCGGCGTCGTCGAGCTTCAGCCAACGAACCGGACGCGATGAACGACCCACGCAAGGGTTCATCCGAGGACGAGACCCCGGACCGGCCCCTGCCGCCCTCCGGCGGGGCCAGGGAGAGCGTATCGGAAGCCGGCCCCGCGGAGCACAGGAGCGGGTTCCTGGACTACCTGGGCGGCGGGAACGCGTGGGTGAAGCTCGCGCTGGCCGTGGCCGCCATGTCGTCGTATATCCTGGCGTTCATCCCGCCGTTCGTCCCGGAGGACACCGACGTCGCCCTGCTGGCCGCCACGCCGATCGTGGTCTTCGGGTGGCTGTTCGGCTTCTGGGGCGGGACGCTGGCCGCGGCGGTGATGATCCCGCTCAACGCGTTCCTTTTCTCGCTGGTCACAAACCAGACCTTCACCCAGGTCTTCAGCGCCCAGGACGACCCGCTGCAGTGGATCGTGCTGCTCATCCTCGGCGCGGTCCTCGGCGGACTCCGGGACGTGGGCGACCAGATGCGCCGGGAGTTCCTGGCGAGGACGGAGGTCGAGGAGGCCCGACGGGAGAGCGAGGAGCGGTACCGGTTCGTCGCCGAGAGCGCGTCCGACGGGATCCTCACCATCGACCAGGACCGGCGGATCCTGTTCGCGAACCGGGCCGCCGAGAAGATCTTCGGCCTCACCATCACCGATATGGTGGGCAAGCCGTTCCGCAGGCTGATCCCGGAGCGGGTCCGCGACGACCACGACGCCGCCCTCGAGCAGTACCTGGACACGGTGGTGACCAGCAACCCGGAGTACGCGCTGCAGATCGCCGGGATCGGCAAGGGCCATCGGGAGATCGCGCTGGAGATCTCGTTCGGCGAGTACGTGAAGAACCAGGAGCACATCTTCACCGGCGTGGTCCGGGACGTCACGGAGCGGAAACAGCTGGAGCACGTCCTGAAGCGGGCGAAGGAGGACGCGGAGCGGGCGAACCGGGCCAAGAGCGAGTTCCTGTCGCGCATGAGCCACGAGCTCCGGACCCCGCTGAACGCGATCCTGGGCTTCGCGCAGCTGCTGGAGCTGGACGAGCTGGACCCCGAGCAGACGGAGAGCGTCGACCAGATCCTGAAGGCGGGCCGGCACCTGCTGGCCCTGGTCGACGAGGTCCTGGACATCGCCCGGATCGAGGCCGGCCGCATGTCG
>JAWVYT010000423.1:0-2786 GCA_033722595.1 Longimicrobiales bacterium | reverse complement strand
GCCGTCCTCGCTCATGGTGAGGTCGCCACTGACCCGGTAGACCCGGTTCTCGTTGGTCGGGTCCACGTAGATCCGGCTGTAGTAGAACGGCCGGTCGTTCACGTTCCGGTCGTCGTTGACGGTGCGCCAGCTCTCACCGCCATCATCGCTGCGCAGGAGCGCGCTCTGCTCCGCCTCGACCAGCGCGTAGACCACGCTCGGGTCGTTGGTCGCGAACGCGATGCCGATCCGGCCCAGGTCGCCCTCCGGCAGCCCGTCCTCCGACGTCAGGCGGTCCCACGTCTCGCCGCCATCCCAGCTCTGCCAGAGACCGCTCCCGGGACCGCCGGACTCGAAGAACCACGGCCAGCGCCGGTGCTCCCACGTGCTCGCCAGGAGGTGCCGCGGGTTCGACGGGTCCATGACCAGCTCGAAGGCGCCGGTCCGCTCGTCGTTGTACAGCACCTTCCGCCACGTCTCGCCGCCGTCGGTGGTCTTGTAGACGCCGCGCTCCGTGCCGTCGCTCCACGCCGGCCCCTGAGCGCTGAGCCATACCGTGTTGGGGTCGTCCGGGTGGACGATGACCGCCTCGATCCGCTCGGTCCGCTCCAGCCCGACGTGCTCCCACGTGCGGCCGCCGTCCAGCGTCTTCCAGACGCCCCGGCCCACGCCCATGCTGTTCCGCGTGTTCGCCTCGCCTGTGCCCACATAGACCGTGTGCGGCGACGAGGGCGCGATCCCGATGGCGCCGATGCTGTTCACCGGCTCCCCGTCCATCACCGGCTGCCAGGTGTACCCGCCGTCCGAAGACTTCCAGAGCCCGCCCGTGGCGGCGCCGACCCAGATCTCCCGTAGGTCGTTCGGCGCGACGGCCAGGGCCGCGACCCGTCCGGACGTGCCCGGAGGCCCGATGGGCCGGCTGTCGAGGCCGTGGAAGAGCGTGTCCTCGGTCACCTCGACGGGGGACCGGTGGGCCTGGGCGGCCAGGTCGGGCGCCGCGCTGGCGCACGCGGTGCCGAACAGGACCAGCACGATGGGGAGGGTGAGGCGGAAGGATCGTCGCATTACGGCAGCTCCATGATGTCGGGGGCGCGGCTCGGAGCCGGATGATACGGGTTCCGGCCAGAGCGGGGCAAACGGGGTGGCGGCGTGGCACGAGGGCGTCCAGGGCCCTAGCTTGTGGGCCATGCCGAAACGCATCCCTGCCGTCCTGGCCGTCTCGATCGCGACGGTCCTGACCTGCACCGGCTGCGACCGCGCGGACGACTCGCTGCGCCGGCTGGTGCCCGACGCCGCTCCGGCTTCCGATCCGAGCGCAGCGACCGATGCCGTCCGGACGAACCTGTCGGCCACGCCCGAGGCGACCTCGCTCGGGGGCGAGCCGCTCTACCCGCTGGTGCTGGATCCGGAGGAGGAGGCCCGTCTCCACCTCCGGATCGATTCCATGGAAGCAGCCCACGACGCGCGGCCGGACGACCGGGAGACGCTCATCTGGCTCGGCCGGTACTACGGCTACGCCGGCCATTTCCGGGATGCCATCGACGTCTTCACCGAAGGGATCCGCGAGCATCCGGACGACCCCCGCCTCTATCGCCACCGCGGCCACCGCCATATCACCGTCCGCGAGCTGGGTCGGGCGGTGGAGGACCTCGAGCACGCCGCCCGCCTCACCAGCGGCCACGAGGACCGGGTGGAGCCCGACGGAATGCCCAACCCGTACGGCGTACCCCGCAGCACGCTCCAGACGAACATCTGGTACCACCTCGGGCTCGCCCGCTACCTGCAGCACGACTTCGCCCGTGCCGCCCACGCGTTCCGCCGAGGCTACGAGATCTCACCCAACGACGACATGCGCGTCGCCATGGCGGACTGGCTCTGGCTCGCGCTGATGCGGCTCGAGCGCGACCGGGAGGCGGGAGCGCTCCTGGACGAAGTCTCGGCCGACATGGAGATCCTGGAAAACGACGCCTACCTGCAGCGTCTCCTCGTCTACAAGGGCCAGCTGCCTCCCGACTCGCTCCTCCCGGACGGCGCCGGCGCGGACCCGCTGACCGTGGCGACGCACGGGTACGGCCTCGGAGCGTGGCACCTGGTGCGCGGGAACGAGGCCCGGGCCCGGGAGGTGTTCCGCCGCGTCATCGGGACCGGGTACTGGCCGGCGTTCGGGTACATCGCCGCCGAGGCAGAGCTCGCCGCCATGGACTCGCGCGGTCCGCCCGGGGGCTCCCGGGGGCTGAAGATCAGCGACCCAGCGCCCGTAGACTCACTGCGACGGTGACCCCACGGGGCTCACCGCCCGTTCACTCCGCACGGAGCAGCTAGATGAACAGCATCGTACTCGCGGTACTCCTGGTGGTCGGCCTCCTCCTGGTAGTGATCCTGGTCCCGGTCCTCATCGGGATCCTGATCTACAACCGCCTCATCGAGCTGAAGATCGAGACGGACAACTCGTGGTCCGACATCGATGTCCAGCTCAAGCGCCGCCACGACCTGATCCCGAACGTGGTCGAGACGGTGAAGGGGTACGCCGGCCACGAGCGCGAGACGCTCGAGGCGGTCATCGCCGCCCGGAACTCGGCCATGGAGGCCAAGGACGCGCCACCGGAGCAGCGGGCGGGGCCGGAGAACATGCTGACCAACGCCCTCGGCCGGCTCTTCGCGCTGTCCGAGGACTACCCCGAGCTCCGGGCTGCCGAGCCGTTCCAGGAGCTCCAGAAGACGCTGGGCGAGATCGAGGACGACATCCAGAACGCCCGGCGCTACTACAACGCCACCGTGCGGGAGCTGAACACGAAGGTCGCCCAGTT
>JAWVYT010000422.1:0-2788 GCA_033722595.1 Longimicrobiales bacterium | reverse complement strand
TCCTCGCGGGGATGACCCCGGTCCCGTTCTGGCCGTTCAAGCTCCTCGCCTTCTCGGGCGGGTACCCGATGCACCGGTACCTGGGCGCCCTCGTCCTGGGGCGGTTCCCCCGCTACGCGCTGCTCCTGTGGATCGGCGCGGTGTTCCGGATCCCCGCGTGGCTGCTGGTGGCGGCCGCCCTCCTGGCGTTCGCCGCGTACGGCGTCCACGTGCTTGCCCGGGACAGGGACTGACGGCTGCCCGCCGGACCTCGCATCACGGACGGGCCGCCGGCTTCGCCCCTGGCACCCGGGGGCGGTCCGGCGATAGCATGGAGCGGACCCCAGCGCTGGAGCGGACGGACATGGGCAGATCGGGATCGAGACGAAGGCTCGCGCGTGGCGTCGCCCTGACGGCGTTGACGGCCGCGCTCCTTCCGGCCTCGGGTACGGCCCAGACGCCTACGGACATCTACCTCCTGCCGCTCGACCGGCAGGAGGACGGTCGGCTCGTGGCCGCCGGCGAGCCCCGCCCGGTGACCGACCGCGATGGCTACGACAACCAGCCGCACTTCACCCCGGATGGCCGGCTCCTGTACACGTCGATTCGTGACGGGCAGGCCGACACGTACTTGTACGACCCGTCCACGGGAGAGACGACACGGGTCACGGCGACGCCCGAGTCCGAGTACTCGCCCACGCCGATCCCCGGCTCGGAACGGTTCTCGGTGGTCCGGGTGGAGGCCGACTCGACGCAGCGCCTGTGGTCGTTCGCGCCCGACGGGTCCCGGCCGCGGCTGGTGCTGGAGGACGTGGCGCCCGTGGGCTACCACGCATGGTCGGACGACCGGGTCGCCCTCTTCGTGCTCGGCGACCCGCCGACGCTGAGGCTCGCCGACCCCGCCACCGGCGGCGTGCGGCTGGTGGCCCAGAACATCGGGCGGTCGCTGCAGGCCGTACCGGGGCGGGACGCCATCAGCTTCACGCAGGACCTGGGGACCGGCTGGGTCGTCCGGGAGCTGCGGGTGGGCGACGGACGGGTCCGGTCGGTGGCGCCGCTGCTGGGCGCGGACGAGTACCACGCATGGACTCCGACGGGCGAGCTCCTGACCGCCCACGGCGGCGAGGTCTTCCAGCTGAACCGGCCCACGGCCGACTGGAGGCCGGTGGTGGACCTGGGCCGCTACGGGCTCGGAACGGTCACCCGCCTCGCCGTGTCACCGGACGGCGGAACGCTGGCCGTGGTGGTCGACCGGACCGTGGAGGCCGGCCCTGCGGAAGGCGAGATCGGGGCGCTGGGCGCTTTCGCGTCGCTCGTCGTCGGCTCGCTCCTGGCGATGGTGAACCCGATGGGCGCGCTGACCATCTTCGTGGGGCTGACCGCCGGCTACAGCGCCCGCCACCGGCGGTTCACGGCGCTCTGGGCGTGCGTGACCGCGGCGGCGATCCTCCTGGTGTTCGCGCTCTTCGGGACCGCGATCCTGCGGTTCTTCGGCATCACGACCTACGCCTTCCGGATCGCCGGCGGGATCCTCTTCTTCGGGATCGGCTGGGACATGCTCCAGGCCCGGCGGTCCCGGTCCAAGACGACGCCGGAAGAGGAGGTCGAGAGCGCGGAGAAGACGGAGGTGGCGGTGGTGCCGCTGGGGATCCCGACGCTGGCGGGCCCGGGCGCCATCACGACCGTGATCGCCCTGATGGGCCAGACCGAGACGACCGCGGCCGCCGGCGTGGTCTACACCGGGATCGTGGTCGTGCTGGCCCTGAGCCTGCTGGTGCTCCTGGCCGGCCCCTACCTCCTGAAGCTCATGGGCCAGACGGGGATCAACGTGTTCACACGACTCATGGGCCTCCTGGTCATGGTCATCGGGGTCCAGTTCGTCCTGGATGGCCTGACCACCGTGATCCAGGGGATCCTGCCGGGCTGACGCACGCCCGAACGGAGGCGGCCGACCCCTCGTGGGAGCCGGCCGCCTCGCCGGTCGCCGCGTGCGTCCTGCCTTCGGTTACTGGTTGGCGACCTGCTCCCGCCACTCCTCGCTGGCGTAGATCACGACCTCGACCCGGCGATTGTCCTGCCGGCCCTCGGCCGTATCGTTCGAGGCAATCGGGTCGCTCTCGCCCATCCCGCGGGTCGAGATCCGCTCCCGGGCCACGTTGTGCTCCGCGATGAACCGGGCGGCGGACTCCGCGCGGCGCTCGGACAGCCGCTGGTTGTAGGTCTCGGTGCCGATGGAGTCGGTGTGGCCGATGATCAGGACGTCCGTCCGCTCATACTGATCCAGGTGATCCGCCAGGTTGGTCAGGTTCACCCGGGCCGCTTCCCGGAGCGTGGCGCTGTCGAAGTCGAAGAGCAGCCCCGTGTCGAACGTGACCACGATCCCCTCGCCCACGCGGGTCACGGTCGCGCCCTCGATCTCGCTCCGCAGCTCCTTGGCCTGCTGGTCCATCTGGTTGCCGATGATGGCCCCTGCGGCGCCGCCTACGGCCGCGCCCACGATGGCACCCCGGGCGGTCTCGCCGATCTGGCTGCCGACCGCGGCGCCGACCGCGGCGCCGGCACCGGCGCCGATCACGCCGCCCTTGGCCGTGTTGCTCCAGCTGCAGGCGGTGATCCCCAGCATTCCGCCGGCTACGACCACGGCCAGTACGAGCTTCCCTGTCTTCTTCAGCATCGATCCTCTCTCTCTGGTGGCCCCGCGCCCATCCGAATTCGAGCGCCGCTGTCCTGATACTGAAAGGGCCGTGCCAAAGGTTCCGTCTCGAGTGCGGCGACGGACGCGGTCGCGTTACCATTACGGCATGGACGT
>JAWVYT010000421.1:0-2803 GCA_033722595.1 Longimicrobiales bacterium | reverse complement strand
GGCGTGGCGGTAGCCGACAGTCCCCAGGGCCCGTTCGTGGACGCCCGGGGCTCCGCGCTGATCACGAACGACATGACCGAGGGCCCGATCGTGAACGGGCGGGAGATGGACTGGGACGACCTCGACCCGACGGTCTTCATCGATGAGGACGGTCAAGCGTACCTCTTCTGGGGCAACACCGTGCTCCGGTACGCGAAGCTCACCGACGACATGACGGAGCTGGCGGGTCCCATCACGGAGGTGGACGTGCCCCGGTTCACGGAGGCGCCGTGGCTCCACGAGCGGGACGGGACGTACTACCTGTCGTACGCGTACGACTACCCCGAGAAGATCGCCTACGCCACGGCGCCCGACATCACGGGCCCGTACACATTCCAGGGCGTGATCAACGACACCATCCCGAACAGTCCCACGAACCACCAGTCCATCATCGAGTTCGAGGGCAACTGGTACTTCTTCTACCACAACGCCGAGCTGCCGACGGGCGATGAGCATCGACGGTCGGTGGCCGTGGAGCGGCTCTACTACGACGACGAGGGCCGCATCGTCCCCATCACCCAGGCTGATCACGGCCTGGCCGTCCCGCCGCCCTCGGAGCGCGATGCGTCCGGGAGCTGACCCCGGGGGCGGAGCGGCCGAGGGGGCCCGGGAGGCCAGGGGCTCCGGTGCGGCAGCCGCGGTGCCGGCGGACAGTCGCCCCAGCGGCGCGGCCGCGCTGATCCGGGGCGCGGCCGTCGTGCTGGCGGTGGCGGCCGTGGCCGCGGGCTGCGGCGAGGGGCCCACAGGGTCGTCGGTCCCGAAGGTCGAGCTGGAACCCCCGCCGCCGGGCGAGAACCCCATCATCCGTGCCCGTCACTCGGCCGATCCGGCCGCGCTGGTCCATGACGGCCGGGTCTGGCTCTATACGGGCCATGACGAGGCGACGCCGCTGGACAACTTCTACGTCATGGACGACTGGCAGCTGTACTCGTCCGCCGACATGCTCAACTGGGAGCACCACGGCTCGCCCGTCTCGCTGGCGACGTTCGAGTGGGCTGCGGCCGACGCGTGGGCCGCGCACGCCATCGAGCGCGACGGCAAGTTCTATTTCTACGCGCCGGTGAGCCACGCCACCATCTTCGGCTTCTCCATCGGCGTGGCCGTGGCCGACAGCCCGCAGGGCCCGTTCGTGGACGCCCGCGGCTCCGCGCTGATCACCAATGACATGACGGACGGGCCCAACGGGATGCACTGGGACGATATCGACCCCGCGGTCTTCATCGATGATGACGGTCAGGCGTACCTGTTCTGGGGCAACACGGTGCTCCACTACGCGAAGCTGAAGGACAACATGATCGAGCTGGACGGCCCGATCATGGAGATCGACCTGCCCCTCTTCGTGGAGGGGCCCTGGGTCCACCAGCGGGAAGGGACGTACTACCTGTCCTACGCGTACGGCTGGCCGGAGCAGATCGCGTACGCCACGGCCCCGAGCATCACCGGGCCCTGGACCTTCCAGCACGTGATCAACGACGTGATCCCGAACTGCGGGACCAACCACCAGTCCATCATCGAGTTCGAGGGCGATTGGTACTTCTTCTACCACAACGCCGCGCTGCCCGGTGGCGGGGACTTCCGCCGCTCCGTCGCCGTGGAGCGGATGTTCTACGACAGCGCCGGCGCCATCTTCCCCATCACGCAGGCGCTGTACGGGCTGGCGGTCGACCCGCCGCCGGGGGCCGACACCACAACCTCCTGACCCTCCCCCCCGAGTGCCGGACCCTGCACTCTCGCATCTTGCCCTCATGCATCTTGCACTCTTGCATCTTGCACTCTTGCCGCGAGCCCGGCGAGAGGAGCGCCCGCCGCCGCCCTTTCGCTCCCCCTGGGCAAAACCCTTGTCATGATCCTCTATACAGACAAATATAGGGATCCCAGAGTGCGACCGCGTCCCCCATAACGGTCGCATCCAATCCAATTCTGAGCCCCGAAGCCCCCCATGAGCCCCCGTCCCGGAGCGGTCCTCGTCGTCGTTCTCGCATCCGCCCTCTCGTGCAGCGAGGTCACCACGGACGTCCCACCCACACCGGCGGGCATTGTAGTGGTGAGCGGGGACACCCAGACCGGGACGGTGGGACAGGCGCTCTCGGAGCCCATCACGGTCCGCGTGGTGGACGGGGCCGACAACCCACTGAGCGGGGTCTCCGTGACGTTCGAGGCGGGGGCCGGCAGTCTCTCCCCGGGCTCGGCCACCACGGGTTCTGACGGCCAGGCCACCGCGACGTGGACGCTGGGGACCACGGCGGGCAGTCAATCGGTCACCGTCTCGGCCGGATCGATATCCCGTACGGTGAGCGCCACGGCGGAGGCCGGGAGCCCGACCACGCTGGCCGTGACCCCGGATACCTCGACCCTGACCGCCATCGCCGAGACGGCGCAGCTGACGGCGTCGGCCGAGGACGAGTACGGCAACACGGTGGCCTCGGGCGTGAGCTGGAGCTCCTCCGACGAGGGCGTGGCCACGGTGGACGGCACCGGTCTGGTGACCGCCGCCGGGAACGGCACAGCCCGGATCGCCGCCACGGTGGGCAGCCTTGCCGACAGCGTGGACGTTACGGTGGCCCAGGAGGTCGCCGGTGTGTTCATCGACGTCGGGGACGGGTGGGTCGTGTGGCAGCGGACGCTGCAGCTCAGCGGGAGCGCCGCCGACGCCAACGGGTACCCGGTGCCCGGCACGTCCATCACGGGCTGGACCACCGCCGATTCCGCCATCGCCACGGTGGACGCCAGCGGCCTGGTCACCGGCCAGGGGCTCGGAACCGTC
>JAWVYT010000420.1:0-2808 GCA_033722595.1 Longimicrobiales bacterium | reverse complement strand
CGGGGTACCCAACGCGATGCGGCACTCGACGGACGATGGCCCCTACACGGACGACAGGCGGGATAGCGATATGGCGGACGAAGCAGCGGTGAAGAAGGCGCTCCGGAAGGTCAAGGACCCGGAGCTCAACCTGGACCTGGTGGTCCTGGGACTGATCTACGACGTGGACGTCACCGGCGACCACGTCCACGTTACCATGTCCCTCACCACCCCGATGTGTCCGGCGGCCGACCAGATCCTGGCGGACGCGAAGCGGGAGGTGGAGGCCGTGGAGGGCGTGGACCACGCCGATATCGAGCTGACCTTCGACCCGCCGTGGAGCCCGGAGAAGATGGATCCCCTGATCCGGTCGTCGCTCGGGCTGTAGGCCGCCCGTGCTCCACATCCGCGCCTCGGGGCCCCGGAGCGACGCCGACCGGGGCACCGTCGTCTTCATCCACGGCTTCCCGTTCGACGGCTCGATGTGGGAGCCCCAGCTCGACGCCTTGCCCGAAGGATGGCGGGGCCTCGCGCCGGACCTCCGCGGGTTCGGGCAGTCGCCGATGGACGACGGCACCGGCGACGCGCCCTCGGGGAAGCGCGTGGGCAACGGCATCGCCCATGCCGACGAGCCGGTCCTCACCATGGCCTGCCTGGCCGACGACATCGCCGCGCTCATCGAGGAGGAGTGCGACGGCCCGGCCGTGGTCTGCGGCCTCTCCATGGGCGGCTACGTGGCCCTCGAGCTCCACCGCCGGCATCCCGACCGGCTCCGCGGCCTGGTCCTGGCCGACACCCGCGCCACGGCCGACTCCGACGAGGCGCGGGAGAACCGGCTGCGGATGGCCCAGACGGTCCGGAGCTCCGGGACCCGACCGATCGCCAGCGCCATGATCCCCGAGCTGCTGGCCGACTCGACACGCGTGGCCCGGCCCGAGCTGGTCGACACGGTCCGCTCCATGATCCTGGGCACACCGCCCGAGACCGTGGTGGCCGCGCTCGCGGGGATGGCCTCGCGCCACGACAGCACCGGCGAGCTGCCCGGCATCGACGTCCCGACGCTCGTGGTCGTCGGTGAGCACGACGCCATCACGCCGCCAGACTACGCCCGGAAGATGGCCGACGGCATCCCCGACGCGACCCTCGCCGTCATCGACGGCGCCGGGCACCTGAGCGGGCTGGAGAACCCGGGCGCGTTCGACCTCGCACTGCGGGAGTACCTGGAGGGGCTCGACTAGAGGATCCGACCGTGAGGGCCACGCCATCGGCCGGGCCCGCCGCACCGGAAGCCGTCCGCTACTCGTCCTCCGGCTCGGCCGCCGCGACCAGCTCCAGCTGATCGCCCATCTCGCGCTCGGCCGTGTCGGCCCCGTCCTTGGCCGTGTCCCGCTCCGAGGCGACCCGGCTGATCTCCACCACCCGGTCGCCCGTCTCGACGTTCACCAGCTGCTTACCCTGTGTGGTCCGGCCCTGGACGGGGATCTGGGAGGCCTGAAGGCGTGCGGCCTTCCCGCCGGCCGTGATGACCATGAGCTCGTCGCCCTCCAGCATCTCCTTCGCGCCCACCAGCGGGCCCGTACGGTCGCTCACGCTCAGCGCGGCCGTCCCCTGTCCGCCCCGGCCCTGGACCCGGAACTCGCCGATCTCCGTGCGCTTGGCGTAGCCGTTGGCGGTGACGACGGCGAGCGTGGCCTCCCGGCGGACCACCACCATGCCGACCACCTGGTCATCGCCCTTCATCCGGACGCCGATCACGCCCTGGGCGTTCCGGCCCACCTCGGGGACGTCGGTCTCGGGGAAGCGGATGGCGCGGCCGGCGGCGGTGGCCAGGACGATGTCGTTGATCCCGTCGCTGATCCGGACGTCGAGCAGCTCGTCGCCTTCCTTCAGGTTGATGGCGTTGATCCCGCCGGCCCGGATGTTCTGGAACTCCGACAGGTCCGTCCGCTTCACGATCCCGCCGCGGGTCAGGAAGACCAGCTGCACGCCCTCCTCGTAGTCGGTGATCGGGAGCAGCGCGGCGACGCGGGCGCCGGCGTCGAAGCCCAGCAGCTGGTGCAGCGCCTTCCCGCGACTCGAGCGGCCGCTCTCGGGGATCTCCACCACCGGGATCTCATGGGCCTGACCTGCGCCGGTGATGACGAGGACCACGTCGTGGGTGGAGGCGATGAAGACGTGCTCGAGGAAGTCCTCGTCGTACTTCTCCATCCCCGCCAGCGCCTTGCCGCTGGTCACCCGTCTCCGGTACAGCGACACGGGCATGCGCTTGATGTAGCCCTGGTGGCTGACGGTGATGACCACGTCCTCCTGGGCCACCATGTCCTCCATCTTGAAGTCGGCGTCGCCGGCGACGATGGTGGTGCGCCGGCCGTCGCCGTACGTCTCCACCATTGCGTCGAGCTCCTCCAGGAAGAGCGCCTCCTGCTCCGCCTCCGAGTCCAGGAGCGCGAACAGCGCCTCGATCTCCTGCTTCAGCTCCTTCAGCCGGTCCTTCAGCTCCTTGGTCTCCAGCTCCGTGAGCCGGTGGAGCCGCATGTTCAGGATCGCGTCCGCCTGGATCCGCGACAGGTCGAACGCGTCGATGAGCCCCTCCGCCGCCTCGTCCTTGCTCTTCGAGTCCCGGATGATCCGGATCACCTCGTCGATGTTGTCCAGCGCGGTGATGAGGCCCTCGGTGACGTGGGCCTCGGCCTTCGCCTGCTCCAGGTCGTACGCCGCCCGCCGCTGGATCACCTCGATCCGGTGGTCCCGGTACTTCTCCAGCATCTGCTTCAGCGTCATCTCCCGCGGGACGCCGTGGTCCAGCGCGATCATGATGGCGCCGAACGT
>JAWVYT010000419.1:0-2809 GCA_033722595.1 Longimicrobiales bacterium | reverse complement strand
GCCGGCGGCGCCTCCTGCCGCGGCAGGTCCGCCCGGCGATCGCTCGGCCGGTTGATCTCGTTCTCGATCTCCCGCACGGAGCCCTTGAACTCCCGGATCCCCTTCCCGAGCGCGGCCCCGATCTCCGGCAGCCGCTTGGCGCCGAACACCAGAAGGAGGACCGCAAGGATCAGAATCACTTCCCAGACACCCACGCTACCGAACCCCGGCATGAGTCACTCTCCCACCATCGCTAGAACCACCACGAACGCATTATGAGCGCCACGACCACGATCCCCATGATGCTCAGCACGTTCAGATTGAGGACCACGGGACCGACCACGAACGAGAGCGCCACCAGATCGATCCCCAGGGGACCCACCGAGGCCGACACCGACGTGGTCAGGAACTCACGGGTCGCGCCTTCCGGAAGGTAGCGGATTGCGAGTCGACTGAACAGCGCTCCCACGAACAGGCCGATCAGCACGGCCCACAGCATCCGGGGCACTTCTCTGCGTCGGGGTCCCAGGCTCACGCGTCGCTCCACTCTTCCCCTCGGTTCATCACCGTTTCCGCTCCACCACGTACCGTACGGCGTGCTCCAGTGCCTCCGTCGCGGGGCCGGCCGGGAGCGAAAGCAGCGCTTCCGCCGCCTCCTCGCCGAACGACTCCGCCCGATCCCGGGCGTAGTCGAGCCCGCCGTGCTCCGCGACCCGCTCCACGACCTGCTCGATCCCGTCATCCGTCGGGTCGGGGTCGGCGAAGAACTGCTCCACCTCCCGTCGGGCCGCCGCGTCCATCTCCCGCATCGCCGCGATCAGCGGCAGCGTCATCTTGTGCTCCCGCAGGTCGTGGCCCGTCGGCTTGCCCGTGGCCGCTTCCGTCGCCGTGTAGTCGAGCAGGTCGTCGGCGATCTGGAACGCCATCCCGATGTAGTGCCCGAACCGCTTCAGCGGCTCCCTGTGCGCTTCGTCGCCGAGCATGGCGCCCAGCTCGCACGCGGCCGACATCAGCGACGCGGTCTTGGCCCGGATCAGCCGGTAGTAGTCGTCTTCCGTGAACCCCAGCGCGTCGGCCGAGACCAGCTGCCGCATCTCGCCCACGCTCATCTCGTTGGCCGCACCGGCCAGCACCTCGATCATGTCCGTCCGGCCGAACGCCGCCAGCTCGCTCACCGCACGGCTGTACAGGTAGTCGCCCATGATGATCGCCGACTGATGGTTCCACAGCGCGCTCACCGTGGGCATGCCCCGCCGCAGGACCGAGTGGTCCACGGCGTCGTCGTGGACCAGCGTGGCCAGGTGGACCAGCTCGACCACGGCGCCCAGCGTGGGGGCCCGCTCGTCGCCGCGCTCCCCGACCTGGTTCGCCAGGAGCACCAGCGTGGGGCGGAACAGCTTGCCCCGGGCCTTCGCCAGGTAGTCGTTCACCGCCTGGACCGGCGGGAAGTCCGACAGGATGATCCGGCGGATCTCGGTGACCACGTCGTCCAGGCCGGCCCGGACGGGCGCCTGGATCCGACCGAGGTCCGGTCGTGTCCGCTCCATCGTCTGGGCCGGATCGTTCACAGGCGGGCCATCCGATCCGGCACGTCGGCGAACGTCTCGTCGATGGCCAGCACCTGCTCGTAGGCCTCCCGCGCCTCCTGCCGCTGGCCCAGCTCCTCGTAGCACTGGCCCAGGTGGTAGTACACGCCCAGGAGCTCCTCCGGCTCCGCGCCGGGCACCTGGAGCGCCCGGTTGAACACCTTCAGCGCCACGTTGTACTGGCCCTGCATCACGAAGCACTGGCCCAGCTCCTCGTAGACCTTGAGCTGCTCCTCGCCGCCCGTGAGCGCCGTCTGGAACTCGGCGATCGCCTCGTCGATCAGACCCATCTCCTTGAACGCGAGCCCCAGGTCGTAATGGTCGCCCGCATCGCCCGGATCCGTGGCCTTCGTGACCTTCGCCTTGAACCGGTCCAGCATGGCCGTGAACGATGCGTCCGACGCCTCGCCGCCCACCGCGGCCTCCAGCTCGGCCGGGTCCATCTCCCGCAGCACGGCGTCCAGGTCCAGCGCGTTCTCCTCGCCCGCCTCTTCGGCCTCGTCGACCGCGGCGCCCAGGCCCTCGCGAGCCCGCTCGTTGTCCGGGTCCAGGTCCAGGACCCGATCGTACATCGCCCGGGCCCGCGTCTCGGACCCGATCCGCTCCAGCGTGCCGGCCAGGTCCAGGTACCGATCGACCAGCAGGTCCCGATCGCCGATCCGGGCGGCGTACTCCACCCGATGCTGCATGGCCGCCACGTGGTCATCGTGGGTCCGGACGATCTCGTCCGCCACGCCCAGCGCGGCCCGGAAGACGTCCGGGTCGGCATCGCTCCCCGAGAGGAGATGGAGCTCCCGGAGCGCCTCATCGGCCAGCCCCCGGCTCACCTGCTGCCGCGCCCGCGAGATGATGGCCTCCACGTCCAGGTCCTCCACCGAAACCGGCGGCGCCTTCGCCCGGACCGTCTCGAACCCCAGATCGAAGGTTTCGAGGTCGACGTCGGCCTCCTCGGCCTCCTCGGCCTTTTCGACCTCTCGGGCCTCCTCCGGCTCCGCGGCTTCGACGGGCGACTCGATCTCGGCCGTGGGCTCCAGCTCCACGGGCTCGGTCCCGCGCTCCGCCGCCTCTTCCACCGCCTCGAACCCGCCCCCGAGCTCCGGCAGCGGCTCCGGCGCTTCCTCGTCAGGCTCCGCCGCGGCCAGCTCCTCCACGTTCAGATCGGCCTCGCCCCCGGCCTCCGGTACCAGCTCGTCGTCCGGCTCGTAGCTCTCGTCCAGCAGCGGCAGCGGCTCGGCTTCTTCCTC
>JAWVYT010000418.1:0-2810 GCA_033722595.1 Longimicrobiales bacterium | reverse complement strand
GATGAAGGTGGTGAAGATCACCATGATGAGGATGGCGCTGAAGACCTCGGACGAGAGGATCCCGTTGCTGAGCCCGAGCTGGGCGAAGATCAGGCCGACCTCGCCCCGCGGCACCATCCCGATCCCGATGGCCGCGTGGTTCAGCGGCTTCCGACCCCAGCCCACGGTGTAGCCGGCCACGACCTTCCCGAGGGTCGCGATGACCAGGAGCACGCCGCCCACCACGAGGACGGGGACGCTGAACTGGTCGCTCCATGGGAGGAACAGGTTGACGTTCACGGCGGCGCCGACGGAGACGAAGAAGATGGGCGTGAAGATATCGGCCACGGGCTTGATCCGGTCCTCGATCACGTCGAACTGGTTGGTCGAGGAGAGGACGATCCCCGCGGCGAAGGAGCCGATGATCATGGCGGAGCCGGCCAGCCCGGCCAGTGCGCCGAAGAGGAGTGCGAAGGAGAACGCGCTCACCAGAAGAACGCCGCGGACCCGGAGGGAGTCGATCAGGCCGAAGAGGCGTGGCGCGATCCAGTTCCCGATGATGACGGCGGCGACGAGGAACCCGACCGCCACGGCGAACTTGGTGGCGATCCCGAGGGCGGTCAGGCCGGCGCCGGCGGCGAGTCCGCTGACGATGGCCAGGATCACGAGGCCCAGCACGTCGTCCACGACCGCCGCACCGATGATCACGCGGGCCTCGGCGGTGTGGATCCGGTCGAGATCGGTCAGCACGCGGGCCGTGATCCCCACGGAGGTCGCGGTGAGTGTGGCCCCCACGAAGATGGCCACCATCGTATCGGTGACGTCGCCGGGGTGGGACCCGAGATCGGGGGTGAACCACCACCAGTAGAGGAACCCCAGGAGGAACGGCAGAGCGACCCCGACGAGGGCCACGGTCCCCGCCGACGCACCGACCCGGAACATCTCCCGGAGATCGGTCTCCAGCCCGATCTCGAAGAGGAGGATCGCGACGCCGACCTCGGCCAGGAGCGTGATGATCTCGGCCATCGGCCCGTCGATGGGCACCACGCCCAGGACGCTGTAGCCCAGGATCACCCCCGCGACCAGCTCGCCCAGGACCGCCGGCTGGCCGATCCGTTCCGCGATCTCGCCCAGCCCCTTCCCCACCACCAGGATGGTGATCAGGACCAGGAAGAAGTGCTCGGCCCGGATGTGGTCGCCCGCGGCCTGCGCCCCCTCGCCGTGGCCCTGGACGCCCAGGAGGACCGGGATCAGGAGGAACGGGACCAGCCAGAGCGTGCGCTTCTTCATGGGCTCACCACTGGGACTGGGCCCCGTCGATGATCTGCTCGATGATGCTGGCGATGGCGCCCTGCTGCCCGGCGTCATCGGTCTCCCTGGCCGGCTCGTACGTGCCGCGTCCGACCAGGGAGCCGGCCTCCCACCGGATCACGTTGTCCCGCACGTCGACCAGCTGCGCGGAGATGGCGATCTGGACCTCGTGGGTGAGGACGCCGCTCCCGCCCTGGCTACCGGTGCCGTAGTTCTGCGCCACGTCCTCGTAGCGCCGGATCGAGCCGGTGAGGATGGCATCGGCGTTCTCCCGGCCGGCGGGCTGGAGCCCCAGTTGAGCGGGCAGCTCCTCGATGAGCGCGGTGAAGAGCTGCTGGTCGACATCGAACTGGGCCGTCTGGTTCTCGAACGGAGCGATGTAGATGGTCCGGATATGGGGCGGGAACCCGCCCCCCTCGAACCCGTACATGCACCCCGACAGCCCGGCCGCCAGGGCCAGCAGCCCCAGGGTCTCAGCGACCCGGGGTCCAGATCTCCGGTGGATACGGCTCGACTTCTTCAACGCGCTCCAGCTCAAGGTGCAGCTCCGTGTTGCGCGACCAGTCCCGAAAGGCCGCCTCCGTAGGCAGCCCGAGCTCTCCGCCCCGGACCTCGGCCACCATGCGACGGCCGTCACCCCACCAGTCCGCCAGCCGCAGGCGGCCGTCCGCGACATCGTAACGGATCCGACCGTCGCCGACGCCGTAGTGGAGCTCCAGCTCGGAGCCCTGGACCCGCGTGCCCAGGAGCTCCGCCCCCTGGGGTGGCCGGACCACGCCCAGCACCGCCCACATCATGGCCGGCGGCGGCAGCGCCACCCCGGGGTCGCCGGGCAGCCGCAGCTCGTCCCCCACCAGCGCGGCGCTCAGGTACGTCTCCCCGTGGGCGCCGAACAGGTCCAGCCGCGCCCGGTAGGGCGGCTCGATCCGGGCCGCGCCCTCGCCCGAGAATCGGGCCTGGCCGTCCAGTACCCGCCACGCGAACACCGCCCGCAGCGGCCGGTCCGGCGCGGTCTCCCGGATGCCTCGCTCCGCCACTGCCGGATCCAGCGTGTCCGGCACCGTGCGCCCGGCGCAGGCGGCGGCGAGGCCGCCCAGGGCGAGTAGCACGAGGATGCGGATACCCATGGGCTTCAGCGGCCGAAAACATACCCGAGGCCCGCGAGGACCGTCAACCGAGGTGTGGTAGTGCTGGAGCGGCCCGGGAGTTCCCCTCATCAGAGGGGCCGGACGGCGGCGATGGCATCGCCCTGGATCACCCGGTCCGCCACGTCCAGGCCTTCCACGACTCGGCCGAACACGGTGAACCCGAGCCCGTCCAGGTGGGGCTGCGGCGAGTGCGTGATGTACCACTGGCTGCCGCCGGTGTCCGGCCCGGAAAGCGCCATCCCCAGGATCCCGCGGTCGTGACGCGCGGGATTGATCTCGTCGCGGATGGTCCACCCCGGCCCGCCCCCGGGGTCGCCGGCCGGTGCACCGTCCTGGAGGACGAAGTTGGGCACGACCCGGTGCCACACGCCG
>JAWVYT010000417.1:0-2812 GCA_033722595.1 Longimicrobiales bacterium | reverse complement strand
CGAGGAAGTTCCCCGTGAGCACGTAGTCCACCCCGAGCTGTCGGCCGGCGGTCTCCGCGTCGACGGTCCGGTCCCGGTACGGGCGGATGGCGCTGGACGGGCGCACCAGGACGTCCCGCACGTAGCTGATGGCCCCGATGACCTGGTCGGCGAGGGCGAAGCCGAGGTAGTCCAGCTCCGGGTCGCCCCGGATGTTGGTGAACGGGAGGACGGCGAGCCGCGTCAACGCCCGGCCGTCACCGACCTCGGTCTCCGAGGTGACGGCGGAGCTGTCTCCCGGCGTCGAAGGGGGCACCCCGGCCCGGCCGTCGGATCCGTCGCCCGTCGTCAGTTGCCACGCGCCCAGCGCCACGAGCAGCAGCAGCACGCCCCCGGCGGCCACCGGCCAGAGCATCACGCTCCCGCCCTCGCGGGCTTCGCCGGTCCGGGACGTCCGCTTCACGCCCTCGGCGCTGGTCTCGAAGACCCACTCCAGCGTCAGGACCAGTGGGAACCCGATGATCGCCAGCACGATCACGAACGTCATGGTCCACGGCGGGAGCCCCAACGGCTCCCACACCACATCGGCCAGCTGGAGGACGCCCCACGAAACCGCCGCGTACACCGCAGCCGTTCGCCAGACTCTGCGGCGCTTGAGCTCGTGCCAGAGGGAACGGGGATCGCCCATGGGTCTATCCGATAGGGGGAAGGCCAGCGTACCAAGGATAGGCAGGTTCCCGTACCGGCGCGAGCTTTCCTCGAGTCCGTCACTGCCCCGCCGGACCCGGCCGGCCGGCATGCGGGCGGGGCCGGGGCCATGGCCCCGCACTCCCGAGACGACTATTCTGATTGTGCCCCGCTTGCGACCTGAACCGCGCGGGCGCGGTCCGGTCGACCGGACCGCGACCCCGCGCCCTCACCGCTGCGGAGACCACGACATGTCGAGACCGTCGCCGTCCGACCTGCAGGGCCCACTGCTCCTCCTGGCCCCGCTCCTCCTCGCCCTCTCAGCCCTGCCGGCCGCCGGGCAGGCGACCGGTGCCGGGCCGGGGGCTGTCGTCGTGTTCGAGGACGGGTTCGACGGCCCCGCGCTGGACCGCTCCCGCTGGAACGTGGTCGGCACCGACTTCTGGGTGAACAACGAGCAGCAGGCGTACGTCGACAGCTCCGGGGTGCTCCGGATCGTCCACGGCGACTCGGCGGCCGGCGCCGGCGGTGGCGCGCTCCTGATCCAGGCGCACCCCCGGCCCGGCTTCGTGACGGAGAAGGGCACGTTCGACTTCGTCTCCGGGCGCGTCAACACCCGCGGCAAGGCCGAGTTCACCTACGGCACCGCGGCCGCCCGCATGAAGCTGCCGCCCGGCCAGGGGCTCTGGCCGGCGTTCTGGATCCTGGGGACCGGCGACTGGCCGGCCACCGGCGAGATCGACGTCATGGAGTACGTCGGCGAGACGGAGTGGGTCAGCCACGCGCTGCACGGACCCGGCTACTCGGGCGACACGCCGCTCGTCGACCGCCATGCGTTCCCGCCGGGCGAGGACGCGACCGGGTGGCACGTCTACGCGGTGGACTGGACCCCGGACAGCCTGGTCTTCCGGGTGGACGGCGAGGCCACGTACCGGGTCGGCAGGGCGGATGTCGAGCCGCACGGCCGGTGGGCGTTCGACAACCCCAAGTTCCTGATCCTGAACCTCGCCCTGGGCGGCGTCTATCCCCGGAACGTCAACGGCGTGGAGGCGCCGTACCCGGGGCTGCCGGCCCCGACGGTGGACCGGATCGAGGCCGGCGGGGCGGTCGTCCTGGTCGACTGGGTGCGAGTTACGCGCCCGCCCGGCTCGCCCTGACGACGCCGCCTCAGCCTCCAGTCTGACGGGCCCGGGTTCAGCGGCCCCCGCGCCGGATCTCCGCCAGCTGCTCCCGGGCCCAGCGGGCCAGCGCGTCGCTGCCGGCCGCGTCCGTGGCCGCCGCCAGCCCTTCCAGCGTCAGGGTCCGACGGGGTGTGCGGTCCAGCGCGGTCCGGAACGCGACGATGGCCTCTTCCACGCGGCCGGCGCTCAGCAGCAGCTCGGCTTCCAGCTCCCGGGGCGGCTTGAAGGCGATGGGCGGCCCGAAATCCACCGGCAGCGCCGCCTCGTGCTCGGCGGCCTCGTGGGCGTGGGTGATGGCGGCGTCCAGGTCGCCCTCGGCGGCGGCCACCACGCTCCGGAGCGTGCCGCGCCAGACGGGCACGTACCCGGCCCAGTAGGCGCGCACGTCGGGGTCGGTGGCGAGGTGCTCCTCGAAGGCGGCGAGGTGACGTCGCGCCCGGTCGGCATCGCCGCGGCCGGCGGCCGCGAAGCCGCTGGCCCAGTGCTGCACCAGGAGCACCGTGCTCCGGTCGGCACCCGAGAGCGGGTCGAGCGCCAGCTGGCGGCGCGCCACGGCCCCATCGACGTCGTTCGTAGACGCGAGGTACAGCGCCCGCATCCCGGTGGCGGAGACGGCCCGTCGAGGCTGCTCCCCGGCCGCGCGCATGCACCCGGTCACGAGGGCTCGGGCCGCCGCGGTCCGACCCTGCTGCTCGTAGCCGTACGCGAGCCACTCGTTGTAGTGGCCGCAGTCGGTGGGGGGCAGCCCCCGCTCGGCGCGGCCCCGGTCGACCACGGCGTCTGCCCGCTCGTTGGCCTCCACCAGGTCGTCCCACATGCCCAGGGCCAGGAAGATATGGGTGGTCATGTGCTGGGCGTGGGCCGCGTCGGGCGCGATGTCGGCGTACGCCAGGGCGGCCTCGAGCCCCAGCGGCGCGTGGACCGGGTCGTCGAACGAATGGATCACGTAGTGCGCCGCGCCCGGG
>JAWVYT010000416.1:0-2820 GCA_033722595.1 Longimicrobiales bacterium | reverse complement strand
CGCAGCCAGGTGCCGAACGCCGCCGCGTACCGGGTCGCCACGAGTGGGTCGAGCGCCTCGCCGACCCGGCCCCGGATGCCGGAGACACTGACCATCAGCCCTGGGGGCGGTTCGAACGTCATCGCACCTTCCACGTGAAAAGAGCCGCCGCCTCCTGGCGTCGGCCCGTGAACAGACCCGGCAAAGGTAGAGACGAAGGGTGATGGGCGTCAATCACGCCCCCCCGCGCATCCGGACCGGGCCGGCACGCCTCACAGCCGGGGCGCGATCAGCTCTACGAGCGCGTCGGGGTTGTCGGCGTTCAGCCAGTGGCCGCCCTCGACGTCGTGGAGGAAGACCCGGCCGGTGCGCCGCCCCGCCTCACGGATCCGCCCGACCGCCTCGGCGCTCAGAACGCGCGAGCGCGTGGCCCGGACGAAGTGGATCTCGAGCCCCTCGCGCGGCGACTCTACCGCGTCCCAGAGATCGGTCTCGAAGAAGTCGGTCAGCAAGGCCTCCATGTCGTCCAGCTCGATCCGCCAGGTGTACCCGTCGTCGCCTCGCTCCAGGTTCGCGGTCATCCACAGCGCCACGGGTCGCGCCATCCCCCGTTCCACGAGAAGCTCCACGGCGTCGTCACGGTCGTCGAACCGGTCGGGCAGGTCCCGGAGCAGCTCCAGCATGTCCCATGCGCTGCCCTCGGGCTCCCCGGCCTCCGGCGTGGAGTCGATCACCCAGACCTGCTCCACGGCCCCATCGTCCCGGCCCCGGACCAGCGCGACCTTCCCGCCGAACGAGTGGCCGAGGACCGCCCGGACCGGGCCGACCTCCAGACGGTCCAGGTCCCCGGCCGCGGCCTCGATCGTGTGCGGCGGGTCGAACCCCATGGAGTCGCCGTGCTGGCGCAGGTCGACGAGGACCGCGCCCCATTCCGGGCGCTCGTCCACGAGCGATCGGGCCACCGACCGCCAGTTCCGGCCGGCGCCGTAGATGCCGTGGAGGGCCGCGAGCCATCGGTCGGGGCCGTCGTCGCGGTCCGGGGTGATGCTGCGGGTCGAGAGGGTCGCCATGGGCGGTACAGGGCTCCGTTCACGGGACGTACGGGTGACGGCGGGGCCGTCGGGCTTCCGGCGGGACCCGGGCTGCACGTTGTACGCCATGCTGCGGCCGCGGCCGGCCCGGGTTCCTTTCCCGGCCCGGAGCGGGATCCTATCTTGCCTTCCCCGAAGGCTCTCCAACGATTCCGACAGAGATCCGTCTCGATGCCCGATACACCACGGTTCGCCACGCGCGCCATCCACGCCGGCCAGCGGCCGGACCCCACGACCGGGGCCATCATGCCGCCGGTCTACCAGACCTCCACCTACGTCCAGCCGGCGCTGGGCGAGCCGAAGGAGGGGTACGAGTACGCCCGGGTCACGAACCCGACCCGGGACGCGCTCCAGGCCAACATCGCGTCGCTGGAGGGCGCCCGGTACGGCGCCGCGTTCGGCAGCGGGCTGGCCGCCATCGAGGCCATCGTCAAGAAGCTGTCGGCCGGCGACCACGTGGTGAGCGAGGAGAACACGTACGGCGGCACCACCCGCATGTTCGACACGGTGCTGGCCCGGCTCGGGATCGAGTTCACCTACGTGGACAGCCGGAGCATCGACGCAGTCCGCGACGCGATCCGACCGGAGACGAAGCTGATCCACCTGGAGACGCCGACGAACCCCATGATGCGGATCGCCGACCTGGCGGCGGCGGCGGAGCTGGGGCGGGAGCGGGGGATCACCACCGTCGTCGACAACACCTTTGCCTCGCCGTACAACCAGCGCCCGCTGGAGCTGGGCATCGACGTGGTCGTCCACTCCACGACGAAGTACCTGAACGGCCACAGCGACGTAGTCGGTGGGATGGTCGTGACCAGCGACGACGAGTGGGCCGAGCACCTGTACTACATGCAGAAGGCGGCGGGCGCCGTGCCGGGTCCCATGGACTGCTGGCTCACGCTCCGGGGCACCAAGACGCTGGCCGTGCGTATGGAGGCCCACAACCGGAACGGGCTCATGATGGCCGAGTTCCTGGCGGACCACCCGAAGGTGGAGACCGTCTACTACCCCGGGCTCCCCTCGCACCCGCAGCACGAGCTGGCCCGGTCCCAGATGAAGGGATTCACGGGGATGATCAGCATCGACGTCGGCTCGCTCGAGCGGGCGCGGGCCGTGGTCGAGGCTACGCGGATCTTCTCGCTGGCCGAGAGCCTGGGCGGTGTCGAGAGCCTTATCGGGCACCCGGCCATGCAGACCCACGCCGCGGTCGCACCGGAGCGCCGGAACGCCATGGGCATCACCGACGGCCTGATCCGGCTGAGCGTCGGGATCGAGGATCCGGACGACCTGGTCGAAGACGTGGCCCGGGCGCTGGACGGAGCGCCCTGACGTGCTGACCCGGACCCTGTCCGCCGTCGGCAGCCGCGCCCGGAGGCGGGGGCGGAGCTGGGTGGACCGCGTCCGGTTCATCGGCGCGGTGGTCCGGTCGGCGCTCAACTTCCCGAGAACGACGCGGGTCCAGGGGCTCCGGGTCATCATCAACCAGATCCGGTTCACGGCGGTCCAGGCGCTGCCGTTCCTGAGCATCATGGCGCTGGTCATCGGGCTCGCCGTCATCGCGCAGGCCAGTGCCCAGGCGGCCCGGTTCGGGTTCAGCGACATCCTGGGCACCATCCTGGTCACGGTGGTGATCCGGGAGCTGGGGCCGCTCCTCACCGCCATCGTGGTGCTCGGCCGCAGCGGGACCGCCATCGCCGCCGAGCTCGCCACCAACGGCGTGCTCCGGGAGACGGAAGCACTGGAGTCGCTG
>JAWVYT010000415.1:0-2833 GCA_033722595.1 Longimicrobiales bacterium | reverse complement strand
TCGGACACGATCGAGAGTCCGACACCGGCCCAGCGGCTGGTGTTCGGTGAGCGGCGCCGTCGGATCCCCGAGCTGTTCGACGTGGACTACCCGACGATGCTGGGCACGGTGCAGAACCAGGACAGCTACGCCCAGGGCGTGGCGGCGCAGCGGCCGTTCTACTTCGACCACGTGCGCGAGCTGGCGGACCGGGCCATGGCGGCGTACGGCGAGCTGACGGGCCGGCGCTACGACCGGGTCATGGGCTACCGGCTGGAGGACGCCGACTACGTGCTGGTCGGCCAGGGCTCCGTGGTAGGCAACGCCGAGGCGGTGGCCGACTACCTCCGGGAGGAGAAGGGGCTGAAGGTCGGCGTGCTGGACATGGTCATGTTCCGCCCGTTCCCGGCGGACCTGGTGGCCGGGCTGCTGGCCGGGAAGAAGGCGGTGACCGTGCTGGAGCGGGTCGACCAGCCGCTGGCGGTGGACCCGCCGATCCTGCGGGAGATCCGGAGCGCCATGGGGAAGGCCGTGGAGAACGGCCGGGCCCGGAAGGGCAACGGCTCGGAGCTGCCGCACGAGGGGCTGCCGGCGATGACGGCGGACGAGGTTCCGGACTTCTTCAGCGCCGGCTTCGGGTTCGGGAGCCGGGACCTGCAGCCCGGCGACCTGATCGCGGCGGTGAACAACATGCTGGAGGACGGGAAGCGCCGGCGCCAGTTCTACCTGGGGATCGACTTCATCCGGAAGGGCACGCGGCTGCCGAAGCTGGAGATCTGGCAGCAGCAGCTTCTGGAGAGCTACCCGAAGCTGCCGGAGCTCGCGCTGGAGCCGGTGGGCAGCCTGAACCTGCTGCCGGAGAGCGCCATCGCGCTGCGGATCCACTCGGTGGGCGGTTGGGGCGCCATCACCATGGGGAAGAACCTGGCGCTGACGTCGTTCGAGATGGCCGGGCTCCACGTGAAGGCCAACCCGAAGTACGGGTCGGAAAAGAAGGGCCAGCCGACCACGTTCTACGCCACGCTCAGCCGCGAGCCGATCAAGATCAACGCGGAGCTGAAGCACGTGGACGTGGTGCTGAGCCCCGATGCCAACGTGTTCCGGCACTCGAACCCGCTCGCAGGGCTGCGGGAGGACGGCGTGTTCGTGATCCAGAGCGATCTCGAGCCGGAGGAGCTGTGGGAGAACTTCCCGGAGGACGCGAAGCGGTTCATCCGGCAGAAGGGAATCCAGGTCTACGCCCTCGACGGGTTCAGGATCGCCAGCGAGGAGGCGTCGGCCGCGGAGCTCCGCTACCGCATGCAGGGCGCCGCGTTCATGGGCGCCTTCTTCCGAACATCGCCGCTGGCCGAGCAGGAGGGACTCGACGAGGAGACGCTCTTCGCCGGGATCCGCGACCAGATGCAGCGGAAGTTCGGCAAGCTCGGGGACAAGATCGTCGAGGACAACGTCCGGGTGATCCGTCGGGGCTACGACGAGCTCCGGGAGGTGACGCCGGCGGACGGCGCCGAGGGCGGGCAGGACGTGACGCTCCCCGTCGCCCAGGTCCCGGCGATGCTGGATGTGCCGGCGGCGGAGGTCGGGATCGGGAACCCCGGTCGCTTCTTCGAGCAGGTCTGCTCGATCTACGACGCGGGCCAGGAGCCGATCGCCGACCCGTACGCCGCCATCAGCGGCATCCCGGCGGCGACGAGCGTGATCCGGGACATGACCGATATCCGGTTCGAGGTCCCGGAGTTCGTGGCCAGCAAGTGCACCGGGTGCAGCCAGTGCTGGGTCCAGTGTCCCGACGCGGCGATCCCCGGGCTGGTCAACAGCGTGGAGGACCTGCTGGACACCGCCATCGAGTACGCGAAGAACGGGCGGAGCCTGGACCGACTCAAGCAGGTCAGCAAGCACCTGGTCAAGGAGACCCGGAAGGTCATCGACGGGGTGGAGTTCGAGACCTTCGGCGATACGCTGAAGGCGGCGTACCGGAACCTGGTCCCGAAGCTGAACTGGGACCCGGAGAAGCGGAAGGAGCTGGACGACGACTTCGCCGCCGTCTACCCGATCCTCGCCGAGTTCCCGCTGGCCAAGACGCAGCCGTTCTGGGACCTGCCGGAGAACAGGGAGAGCGGGACCGGGGGGCTGCTGTCCATCACCATCAACCCCGAGGCGTGCAAGGGGTGCAACATCTGCGTGGACGTATGCGCGGACGAGGCGCTGGTGACCGTCAAGCAGGACGAGGAGAAGGTGGACGAGCTGCGCCGGAACTGGGACTTCTGGCAGGCGCTCCCGGACACCGATGAGCGGTACATCAACATCCGCGACCTGGAGGAAGGGATCGGCGTGCTGCCGAGCCTGCTCCTGAAGAAGGACACGTACCGGAGCATGGTGGGCGGCGATGGCGCGTGCATGGGGTGCGGCGAGAAGACGGCCGTGCACCTGATCACGTCGACCATCGAGGCGCTGATGCAGCCCCGGGTCGAGAAGTACGTGGCGAAGATCGACGAGCTGATCGAGGGGCTCGACGCGAAGGCCCGCGCGATGCTGGCCTCCGACGCCGACCTCGACCTGGCGGCGGTGGCCGAGGGCGGGCGAGTGGACGTGCCGCTGAGCGACGCCAAGCGCGAGGAGCTGGAGCGGTGCGCGTCGTCGATCAAGGCGCTGCAGGAGCTGAAGTGGCGCTACGAGGAGGGCCCGAGCGGCCGCGGTCGCGCCGCCACCGGGATCACGAACAGCACGGGCTGCTCGAGCGTGTGGGGGAGCACCTATCCGTACAACCCGTACCCGTTCCCGTGGGTGAACCACCTCTTCCAGGACGCGCCCAGCATCGCGATCGGGATCTTCGAGGGGCACATGCGGAAGATGA
>JAWVYT010000414.1:0-2837 GCA_033722595.1 Longimicrobiales bacterium | reverse complement strand
GCCAGTAGTCCGCCTTCGACGCCGCCGTCGAGTAGCGCGGGTCCACCACGATCACATCCGCACCCTTCCGGATCGCCGCGGCGAACTCCTGGACCTGGGTGTTGTGCATGTTCTCGCCCAGGTGGCTCCCGATCAGCGTCAGGCACCGCGTGTTCTCGATGTCCGTGGTCTCCGGCGAGCCCACGCCCATCCCGAACACCGTGGTGAACCCCACCTCGCGGGGACCCCGGCACTGGGCATAGCTCGGCGCCGTAACGTTCGGCGAGCCCACCGCCTTGAAGAGGTGCTTGAACCAGCTCCCGCCGAAGCCGTGGCTGAACAACGCCAGCGCCTCGGGGCCGTGGGTCTGGCGGACCTTCTCCAGCCCCTCCGCCACCTCGTCCAGCGCCACGTCCCAGCTCACCGCCTCGAAGCGGTCGCCGCCCCGCGTGCCGACCCGCACCAGCGGCTCCTTCAAACGGTCCGGGTCGTACAGCAGCCCCGTCCCGCCCGCGCCCCGGGGACACAGGCGGCCCCGACTCAGCGGGTCCGCCGGGTTCCCCTCCAGCTTCGTCACCCGGCCGTCCTTCACGTGCGCCAGCACTCCGCACTTCCAGAAGCACAGCTCGCAGAACGTCGGGACCACGTAGTCGCCGTCCGTGGCCGGGTCCTTCAGACCCGGCGCGTACGCACCGTACCAGTCCGTGCCGAGCCCCCCCAGAACCCCGGCACCGACGGCCCCGTAGCCGCCGACCTTGATGAACTCCCGTCGCTTCATGACCGCTCCTCGCCCCGCCCGGATACGCCCGCTCCCCCACCCGCTCCACCCGCCGCACCGGCGGGATGCATCCACGCACACACCGTGTCCAGCAGGAACCGCGGCATCGCCGTCGCCTCCAGCACCACCTCCGCACCGTGACGCTCCCCCACCACCAGCCCCCGGTCCCTCAGCGTCCCCACATGCCGCGCCACCGTCGACTGCGGCCACCCCAGCTCCGACACCAGCTCGTGCTGCGTCACACCCGCCCGCTCCGCCAGCAGACACGTCAGCCGCAGCCGGTCCGGATGCGACAGCGCCTTGAACACCCGCGACGCCTGCTTCAGCTCCTGATCCGTCGGCTCGTACCGCATCCCGTACCCCTCCACTCCGAAAATCCGGATATCCGCATACCCGGAAGGGCAAGACCAGGACCGGACCAGCCAAACACCACATAAGCCGTTTCATACCAACGCTTTATGTGTTCCGATAACCCGACGACACGAGCCAGGTCGAAACACGACGTTTCACAGATTTGAAACGAAATGGTGCGAGGGTTTCAGGAGCGGCCGACAGCGGCCGGATGAAGCGCGCCCTCCCCGACGGAGCCGGGGAGGGCGAAGGTTCGGGTGGCTGGACGCCGGGCGTCAGGGCATGGCCACCGGGTGGATGGAGGGGGCGGCGCCGATGTGGTTCTCGACGACCCAGAGCGTACCGTGGCGATCGAAGGTGATGGCCCCGGGCAGGATCAGGCCATCGGCGATGGTCTCGCACTGGTCGCGGGTCAGCGGCCCGGCGGCTCCGGCGACGTCGCATGCGAGGATGGCCCCACCGGCGGCGTTGCCGAAGACGACCGCCTGGAACCAGCCGTTGGCATCGTACTCGACGACGTACAGGCGGCCGTCGGCGCCGAAGTCGACATCGATGACGGAGGTCAGGCCGGAGACGGCGAGGTCGCACTCGTCCGAGGACGGGCAGCTGGCACCCGCGGCGTCGCCATCGATGCGCCAGATGCGCGCCTCACCCTGGATCCCGTCCATATCGGGCCCGGGCGCTCCGGTGAGCTCGCCGACGTAAAGCGTGTGGTCGGGCCCGGCGGCCACGGCGGTGGGGACCGGCTGGACGTAGCACTCGGTGTCGTCTTCGAGGGTCTTGAGCACGTGCCAGTCACCGTCCTCGTCGGTGGGCGGCTCCAGCACCGCGACCACCTCCAGGTCGCCACCGGCGTGTCCGCGGAGGATGCTGTTCCCGGCGGCGTCGGCCAGGACGACCATATCTCCGCCGAGCGACTCCAGGTGGTACGGATTCGATTGGGGACCCGCCGAGAACCCCTGGACCGGGTCCTCCTCGCATGCCGGTGTTTTCCAGCCGGGGCCCATCGTGGCGTCGGGGTCGTTCTCGATCTCGAAGGCCTCGACATCGCCCACCAGGCGAGCCGATCCGTTCGAGACGCGCCAGAGACCGGCACCCACGGCCAGGTCGAGGCCCGAGCTCGTCACCCAGAAGCTGCGGGCTCCGATCGGCGCGATCCCGTTCACGGCCGATCCGGGCTTCGTCGGCACCGTCAGGATCTCCCGGATCGAGCCGTGCCGATCGAGCGCCTTCAGTGTCGTGAACTCTGCGAACACGATCCCGCCATCCGGCAGGGCCGCGAGGTCGAAGATGGGGGATCCGAGCTCGGCCGCCTCGCCCGGCGAGCCGTGCCCGCCGCCCTGATGGGCCGCCGCGTCCACCGGCATGAGCGTGGCCGTGGTCGGCTCCTCGGCGCAGCCCGCGAACAGGAGAACGAAGGACGCGAGTGCACCAAGGGCGCCCGCACGGAGGGGAATGCGGTTCATCAGTCACTCCTGAAGAGGGGATAGGGACTTGTGAAAGCCAAGGTTTCGTTTCGATTGCCGGGAATGCAATGATCTCGCACCAGTGTGCCCAGCCCCGCGACGCGGTCCACGTCCTGCCCCGCGACGACGTCCGCCTCCTGCTGATGCATCCTTCAGCTGCCCCTGCGAGCGGTCGCACGGTCACGTGCGTGTGCTGCAGTGTGGGAGGCGGCAGGCTAGAGTCCGTACTGCTTCATCTTCCGCCAGAGCGTGGTCCGGCTGAT
>JAWVYT010000413.1:0-2842 GCA_033722595.1 Longimicrobiales bacterium | reverse complement strand
TGCCGAGGGCTACTCCCGGGCGATGTTCTTCGACCGGGGGACCTCCTTCGACGTGACCCCCGGTGGCCAGCGCTTCATCCTTCGTCTGCGGGAGACCGTGGGTCGGGCGGTGCTGGTCCAGAACTGGCCGGCGAGGCTCGCGGCCGCGGAGAGGGCTGAGGGAGGCTGACCGGACCGGGCGGGGCACGGCTGAATCACTGGATTTCTTTTGGATGGGCGCTGATCGCTGGACGGCGGTGCTCACTTACACGTCGCCTCGTCCAGCCGCAGGAACCGGGCGGCGTTCGCGCAGAGGATGTCGCGCTTCTGCTGCTCGGTCAGAAAGTCCGCTTCCAGGATCGCGTCGATGCCTTCAGCGAGGCTCGCGTCGGAGCCGAAGAGGATCCGGTCGGCGAACCCGGCCCTGACGAGACGCTGCAGAAAGGCGTAGTACTCCTCTCTGGGGAAAGCCGCCTCGTTCTGGAGCCACCCCACCCCGACGCGGAGCTGGGGATGATGGTACAGCGTGGAGACCATTTGGTCGGCCAGCGGCCACCCCGCGTGCATGACGACGACGCGGACGGTCGGGTGTCTCAGCAGTGCCTCCTCCAGAAGCAGCGGGTCGCCGGCTGCCGCCCTGTAGTTGCGTGGCGGCACGGGGAGCCCCTCCTCGTAGGCCGCGCCGGGGAAGCCGGGCCCCAGGTGGATGAACATGGGAAGATCGTACTCCTCGGCGAGACCGAAGTACGGCTCCAGCTCGGGACCCGAGGGGCTGAGCCCCAGGAATTGCGTCGTGATCTCGCCCAGCGCTCCGACCCGCCCGGCCTCAATGTCCTCCCGGAGCCTGTCGACCTCCGGCCAGTCCCCGCCGTGGTCGAAGCACGGACGACCGGCGTGTACGGCCACGCCGTTCTCGCACGGGAAAAGCAGCCCCGGCAGCACTCCGGTCCGCTCCTCGAACTCCGGGCTCCAGGCAAAGAGCACATCGGGAACGCCCGTCAGCATCACGTACCGCACGTTGAAGCTGTCGATGGAAGCCAGTTGATGCTCCAGAAACGCGTCGAGGCTGTCCAGCGGCCCCGGCGCCAGCGGCGCGTGCATGTGCAGGTCAATGACGGGAGGCCGATCCGAAGGGGCCTGGGCCGCGGCGCACGCCGGGACGAGCACCATGAGCGAATAAAGCAGCGATCGCTGCCCGATCATGTGGACCTCCTTCGGGGGGAAAGGGAGGGAGGGTTGGCCAAACATTACCCGGTGGTGGGCGTGAGCGCCACGTCTTTTCCGCCAGGCCGGTGCCAGCCGCTATCGTGCGACGTGCCCCGCCCGGCCCTCCGGCCATTGTGGCGCGTCTCCCGCGCGACGGCAGATGCTGGGGGCCAGGCCCAGCCGGGTCTCGGGCGCTGACGGGAATCGCACCCGGTATCCGTGACTGTGGACTGGCGTGCCGGGGCACCGTCGGGGCCGGTGACGACCGGCTTGCCAACTCCCGGCGCCTGCGGCCATGTTCCGGATACCTTTCCGCCCACTCAGACCCCCCGGCTACCCGATGTCGCTGCTGGATCGCCTGAGACGAGCCCGACTGGTCCGCGTCCTCCTGGTGTACCTGGGAGCGTCGTGGGTCGTGATCGAGGCGGCCGACCTTCTCCAGGACGCGCTCTCGCTGCCGGAGTGGGTGGTCCCGGTGGCGATCGTCCTGCTGCTGGCGGGGCTGGTGGTGGTGGGAGCGACGGCGTGGGTCCAGGGTCAGCCGGCCACGGACCGGGCCGAGGCGGCGGGCGAGGTGCCGGGGGACTGGCAGGTGGATCTTCCGGACCTGGCGGCCTCGCTGCGGCGGGGCCGGCTCCCCCACCTGACCTGGGGACGTGCGATCCTGGGGGGCGTGGTGGCGTTCCTGGCCCTTTTCGGGCTGGCGGCGCTCCTCGTGCCCGGGGTCAGCGGCCCGGAGCTGCTGCCGGGGGATCGGGAGGCGACGGAGGCGATGGAGGCGGCGCCGGGCGTGGCGGTGCTTCCTTTCCGGATCACCGGGGCGGACCTGGAGCCGTGGCGGGAGGGGATGGTGGACCTGCTGTCGAGGAACCTGGACGGTGTGGGGGGACTCCGTGCCATCGACAGCCGGACGGTCCTGGCGCGCTGGCGGGAGGTGGGGGCGGGGGACGAGGCGGATCTGGCCACGGCCCTCGAGGCCGCCCGGCGCGCGGGTGCTCGATGGGCGCTGCTGGGCGTCGTCGTGGAGGTGGGGCCCAGCGTCCGCGTGGCGGCCGACCTGTACGAGGTGGAGGGGGGCCGCCGCGTGGAGGGGGCGATCGCGGAGGGCGCCGCCGATTCGGTGCTGCGCCTCGTGGACGAGCTGTCGGCGGACGTGGCCCGGACCCTCCTGGCGCGCCAGAACCCGGACCTGACCGGCCTCCGGATCTCGAGCATCACTACGGAAAGCCCAGCGGCGCTGCGGGCGTTCGTGGAAGGGGAGACGCGGTACCGCCGGTCGCGGTTCGAGGAGGCGCTGGAGGCCTATGAGCGGGCGGTGGCGCTGGACTCGGCCTTCGCCCTGGCCCACTTCCGGATCGCCTCCGCCCGGGGCTGGGCGAGTCTGCCGGGGCAGCTGGAAGCCCGGGCGGAGGCCTACCGGTACCGCGACCGCCTGCCGGCACGGGAGGACCTCATGATCGAGGCGGAATACCTGGCCCGGCGGGGCGCCCTCACGGCCGGTGTGGCGCTGCTGCGCGAGGGGGTGCGCAGGTACCCGGACGACCCCGAGCTCTGGTACCAGCTCGGCGACGCGTACCTTCACTGGGGGCCGCAGCTCAAGGTCACGCCGGACGACGGGAAGACGGCGCTGGAGCGGGCCGTGGAGCTGGATCCCGAC
>JAWVYT010000412.1:0-2854 GCA_033722595.1 Longimicrobiales bacterium | reverse complement strand
TACGCCTCGGCGCCGGCCCCCGGCGGCGCGAAGACGGGACGGTCGGGGACCGCGATGTCCTCAGCCGCCGCGTCGGGCGAGACGCCCTCGACCTCACGCATCACCTCGAGCGCCAGCTCGACCCGGCCGAACGGCGCGCTGACCTGGAGCCCCTGCACCTCGTCGCGGACGGCGACGAACATCTCGCGGGCGATGGCGATCCCCTCCTGCACCGCGTGCTCCTTCCCCTTCTCCTGGGCCCGACGCATCCGGTCGATGACCGGCTCGGGCACGGTGATGCCCGGGACCTCGTTCGCCAGGAACTCGGCGTTCCGGAGACTGACCAGCGGCCAGATGCCGGGAACCACGGGGATGCGGATCTCCCGCCGCTCCAGCTCGTCCAGGAACCGGACCAGCTGGTCGGGATCGAAGACCGGCTGCGTGATGGCGTACTCCGCGCCGGCCTCCACCTTCCAGTAGAACCGGTTGAGCTCGTGGTCCGGGTCGATGGCGCCCGGGTTCGCGCCCACGCCCACGGTGAACGCGGTCGGCTCGCCCGTCGGGTTCCCGCCCGGGTCCACGCCGTGGTTCAGCCGGCTGACGAGGTTCGTGAGCCCGATGGAGTCGATGTCGAACACGGCCGTCGCGTCCGGGTACGGCCCCATCTTCGGCGGGTCGCCGGTGATGAGGAGCAGGTTCCGGAGCCCCATGGCGTGGGCGCCCAGCAGGTCGCTCAGCATGCCCAGGAGGTTGCGGTCCCGGCACGCGTAGTGGACGACGGCCTCGATCCCGACCGCCTGCTCCACCAGCATGCTCGTGGCCAGCACCCCCATCCGCATCTGGGCCCGGGGGCCGTCGGGAACGTTCACCGCGTCCACGCCCGCCCGGTGCAGCTTCCGGACCCCCGCCAGCATCTTCGAGGGGTTTACGCCCTTCGGCGGCAGGATCTCCACGCTGGTCACCATCTGGCCGCCCGCCAGCTTCCGGCCGAGCCGCGAGCGCGCCGCCAGCGGAACGGGCTCCACCGCGCCCTCGTGGCCCGCGTCCACCCGCTCCACCTCGATCCGGGTTCGCGTCCGCCCCGGCGACATGGCGTGGACCGCGTCGGAGATAGTCGCGATGTGCTCCGGCGTGGTCCCGCAGCAGCCGCCGACGAACTTGGCTCCGGCCTGGATCAGCCGCTTCGCGTACTTCGCCATGTAGTCCGGCGACGCCATGTAGATCTTCCGCCCCTCGATCTCCCGGGGCAGCCCCGCGTTGGGCTGGGCCGAGAGCGGCCGGTCGGTCACCGCCGCGAGCCGCTCGATCCCCGACAGGATCCCGTGGGGCCCCACGGAGCAGTTCAGGCCGATGACGTCCGCGCCCCACTCGTCCAGCCGCCGGCCGATGAGCTCCGCCGCCGTGCCGTAGAGCGTGGTGCCGTCCTCCTGGATCGTCATCTGGGCGACGACCGGGAGATCGCACGCGTCCCGGACCGCACCCAGCGCCTCCCGGATCTCCGACAGGTCGGCGAACGTTTCCAGGACGAAGAAGTCGACGCCACCCTCGACCAGCCCGTCCACCTGCTCCCGGAACGCCGACCGCGCCTCCTCCGTCGACGTAGGCCCGTACGGCTCGATACGGAGCCCCAGCGGCCCGATCGCGCCGCCCACCAGCACACCGTCGCCCGCCGCCTCCCGGGCGATCTCCGCCGCCCGGGCGTTGATCTCCCGGACCCGGCCCTCCAGCCCGTACTCCTGCAGCTTCACCGGGTTCGCGCCGAAGGTGTTCGTCTCCAGCAGCTCTGCCCCCGCCCGGACGTAGTCCTCGTGGACCCCCCGGAGCAGGTCCGGGTCCGTGAGGCTCAGCTCGTCGTAGCACTTGTTGATGTAGACGCCGCGGGCGTAGAGCTCGGTGCCCATGGCGCCATCGAAGAGATGGGGGTGGTCGTCCTTCAACAGCTCGCGGAAGCGGTCAGACATGCTCTACGCCCTTGGTGTTGGGGGTGGGACTGGGGGTGGGGAGGCGGAATTGGAGGCCGGCGGCGGGTTCCGGCCGGCGCGGTCCGGCCGCACTCCACCGCGCGGATCGGCTGCACCCGACTGTACTGCGTCGCCGTTCACCTTCGCGTTCGCGACGGGGAGTCGTAGCGCTGACAGAGGCGCGTGAGACTCGCACCGATCGCGGCGAGCTCCTGTTCCCGCTCATCGAATTCCTCTGCGGTTATGAATCCCCTGACGCGGAGCAGGTCCAGCGCCGCCGCGGCCTCGAACGTCGAGGCCCGGGCGATGCCGTAGTACTTCCGCTTGTTCCCCGGCTGCCAATGACCCGCTCCCTCCGCTGTGTTGTGCACGATGGACTGCGCCTGGCGCCGTGCCTGGTCCGCCAGGGGCAGGTCCACCTTCTCTGCCTCGTCCACCACGCCCAGCACCCAGCCGTAGTACCCGACCGCGGCCCGGTACACTTCCAGCTTCTTGAACGCGAATCGCTCGTCCCGCGCCGCCCGACCTTCCCGTGTGGAGCCCGACATAGGCACCACCATCGCGCCCGACCCGGGGCATCTCAATGGCAGAACGCGACGGCGCCGGGAGCTAGACACCCACGAATATCGCTGGCCAAGAAGTCAGCCGGCCGCAGCGCGTGTCCTGGCCGCGAACCCGGCACTTCCGCGAGCCAGGTGCTGCCGCGTACCAAGCCCACCGACGACGAACACACCCCACCCCCAGCCCCACCCCCAACACCAAGCGCGCTACGCCGCGCTGAAGTACTTCGCCTCCGGATGGTGCACCACGATCGCCGCCGTCGACAGCTCCGGCACCAGCGCCCCCGCCTCCGTCAGCTCCATCCCCAGGTCCTCGCGGGCCGGGAGCAGCTCGTACACGATCTCGTGCTGGGT
>JAWVYT010000411.1:0-2858 GCA_033722595.1 Longimicrobiales bacterium | reverse complement strand
CTGCAGCTCAGCGGGAGCGCCGCCGACGCCAACGGGTACCCGGTGCCCGGCACGTCCATCACGGGCTGGACCACCGCCGATTCCGCCATCGCCACGGTGGACGCCAGCGGCCTGGTCACCGGCCAGGGGCTCGGAACCGTCGAGATCACGGCGATGGTGGACAGCCTCACGGGCTCGGCCACGATCGGTGTGACACCGATCCCGGAAGCGGCGCTGTCGAAGGGCCAGTCCAGCGCCTGTCTGCTGGATGAGACCGGCGCGGCGTACTGCTGGGGCTACAACGGTGACGGTCAGCTGGGAGACGGGACGAGCAGCGACCGGACGGCGCCGGTGCCGGTGGCCGGCGGGCACCGGTTCGTGGCCCTGGGCTCCGCCATCAACCGGCACCGCTGCGGGATCACGGAGGACGGCACGGCCTACTGCTGGGGATTCGGCGCCAACGGCGAGCTGGGCACCGGCGGCACCGGATCCAGCAGCGTCCCCGCCCAGGTGGCCGGCGGGATCGCGTTCCGTGCGGTCGCCTCGGGGATCTCCCACAGCTGCGGTCTCGACCTCGATGGGCAGGCGTACTGCTGGGGCTACAACGGTGGCGGCCAGGTCGGCGACGGCACCACGACGAACCGGCCCGAGCCGACGGCCGTGGCCACGGGCCTGGCCTTCGACGAGCTCACGGTCGGAGGCAACACGAGCTGCGGCCGGGTGGGGACCGACGCCTACTGCTGGGGCGACAACACCTACGGCCAGACCGGCGATGGTACGACCACGTCGCCCCGTACCGCCCCTGTGCAGGTCAGCAACGGGCTGGCCTTCGCCCGGATCGTACCCGGCGGCCAGCACACGTGCGCCATCACCACCGCCGGCGCGCCCTACTGCTGGGGCAACAACGTCTACGGCGAGCTGGGCGACGGCACTACGACCCAGTCCACGGCCCCCGTTGCGGTGACCGGTCTGAACACCGCCGACGACCTTGCTACCGGGTTCTACACCACCTGTGCCGTCGACTCGGGTGTCGGCTACTGCTGGGGCAACAACGTCGCCGGCGTGTTGGGCGACGGGACCCTGACCAGCCGTGGGAACCCGGCTCCCGTGGCGGGTGGCATCTCCTGGACCCGGATCCTGATCTCCCAGTGGCTCTCGTGTGGCGTGTCCACGAGCGGCGGTGTCTACTGCTGGGGGCCCCGGGAGAATACCGGCGATGGAAACGGCCTGCTGGAGACCCGGCCGGTGCCCGTCTCCGGCGATCAAACGTTCACGCACCTCGATGCCGGGCTGGGGACCGCCTGCGCGACGACTGCGTCGGGCACCTACTGCTGGGGCAGCAACGGCGCGGGTCAGCTCGGCAACGGCGACCTCGAGCTCCGGGCCACGCCGACGGCCGTGGACGGCCCGGTCCTGGCCCGGGTCTCGGCCGGCGACGGGTTCGCCTGTGGGCTCACGGATGACGGCACGGCATACTGCTGGGGGGCGGGCACCGTCGGACAGCTGGGGGACGGCACGGGCTCCAGCTCAACCACGCCCGTGGCCGTGGACGCCACGTTCAAGTTCTCCGACATCGCGACCGGCGACGGATTCGCCTGCGGCGTCCGGGAGGACAACGGCGCAGGGTACTGCTGGGGAACCAACCTGTCGGATCAGTTGGGTACCGGGGACGGCGTCAACCAGTACCGATCACCGGCCTTGATCGCGGGCGGCCATGTGTGGATCGACCTGGCTGCGGGCGACGGTCACGCGTGCGGTGTGACCACCGACGGGACCGCGTACTGCTGGGGCAACAACCACAACGGCAAGCTGGGCACCGGGAACACGATCAACCAGGACACCCCCACCGAGGTCCTCCATTCCATCGTCTTCGCCGGTGTGACGGCCGGAGCCAACCATACGTGCGGCTGGACGGCCAACGACGAGGCCTACTGTTGGGGGAGCAACGGCGGCGGACAGCTCGGCAACGGAGACGCGCCCACCGCCAGGACCGGCCCGGTAGCCGTAGCGGGCGGGCTCGCGCTGAGGGACCTGGTGGCGGGCCGGTTCCTGACCTGTGGACTCACTCCATCCGGCGATCCCTACTGCTGGGGCGCGAACTCCCACGGGCAGCTCGGCGACGGCAGCACCGCGAACCGGGACATTCCGACTCCGGTGGACGGCGGCGGCACCATGCTGGTCATCTCGGCCGGCTTCCGGCACTCGTGCGGCGTGGCCACGTCCGGAGCGGGCTACTGCTGGGGCTTCGTGGGCGAGGGTCAGCTGGGGAACGGCTCGACGGTGAACACCACCGAGCCCGTACCCGTGGCCGGCGGGTTCATGGTGCCGGTCCCCTAGCCCCGGGTCCGGGAACGACATTCCGGGCCCGGCGGCGGGAGGTTGCCCGATCGGGCGGTCACGGCGACAGCCGCGCGACCTCCCAGTCGCCGCCGGGCGTCTTCCGGTACAGGATCCGGTCGTGCATCCGGTTCGCGCGGCCCTGCCAGAACTCGATCCGCTCGGGGCTGACCCGGTAGCCGCCCCAGAACGGCGGGAGCGGCACGTCGCGGCCGTCGAACTCCTCCTCCCGGTCCCGGAACCGCGACTCCAGCACCTCCCGCGACTCGAGCTCTGCGCTCTGCCGGGAGGCCCATGCCGCGATCTGGCTGCCCCGGGCCCGGGTCCGGAAATACGCCTCCGACTGCTCCTGGCCGACCCGCTCCGTCCGTCCCTCGATCCGGATCTGGCGGTGGAGCGTGGGCCAGTGGAAAAGGAGCGCGGCCCGGGGGTTGGCGTCGAGCTCTGCGGCCTTCCGGCTGTCGTAGTTGGTGTAGAAGACGAACCCCTGGTCGGGGCCCCATTCCTTCAGCAGCACCTGCCGGGACGAGGGCGCAGCATCG
>JAWVYT010000410.1:0-2859 GCA_033722595.1 Longimicrobiales bacterium | reverse complement strand
TTCCACAACACCGGGAGCGGGTTCGAGGACCGCACGGCGGAGGCCGGGCTGGCCGGCACCGAGGGGTGGTGGAACAGCCTGGCCGCCGGCGACTTCGACAACGACGGCGACACGGACTACGTCGCGGGCAACCTGGGGCTCAACACCGGCTTCAAGGCGACGCCCGAGGAGCCCGTACGGGTCCACGCCGCCGACTTCGACGACAACGGCAGCATCGACCCCATCCTCTCCCGCTACATCGACGGCGTCCGCTACCCGATCGCGTCCCGGGACCAGCTCATCGACCAGATGATCGGGATGAAGGGCCGCTTCCCCCGTCACATCGACTACGCGGAGGCGACGCTCGAGGAGACGCTGTCGGAGCGGGAGCGCGAGGAGGCGCTGGTCCTGGAGGCCGTGCGCTTCGAGAGCAGCCACCTGGAGAATCTCGGCGACGGCACGTTCGCCGTGCGCGCACTGCCCGTGGAGGCCCAGGTCGCGCCGCTGTACGGGCTGCTCACCGGCGACTTCGATGGCGACGGGAACGTCGACGTCATGGGCGTGGGCAACACCACCGCCCCGGACGTCCAGACCGGCCAGTACGTGGCCTCCTTCGGCACGCTACTCCTGGGCGATGGGGCCGGCGGGTTCCGGCCCGACCCCGGGTTCTTCACCGACGGCGAGGGCCGGGGACTGGCGCGGATCGCGCTCGGCGACGGGCGGTTCGCCATCATCGTCGCCCGGAACAGCGACCGCGCCCAGCTCTTCCACGCCACCGGGGCCGACCTCGTCCCGGTCCAGGTCGGACCGCTCGAGACCCACGCCGTGATCACGCTCCGTGACGGCAGAACGCGGCGGGTGGAGCTGTACCACGGGTCCAGCTACCTGTCCCAGTCGTCCCGGACGCTGCCGGTGCCGGCGGACGCGCAGCGGGTCGTGATCCACGACGCCCGTGGCGAGACCCGGGTCGTGGATCCCGGGCGCTAGCGGGTGGCGTCCGCGACCCGCGCCCCGGTCCGGACCCGCTGGATCACGGCCTTCCCGACCGCGCGGCCCTGGGTCAGCCCGTGCTCGACGGCCATGGGGTAGTGGATCCCGCCGTACAGACGGCTGATAGCCGCCTCCTCCGCCGCCTCCCGGAACGACGCGTACGAGCGAACGGGCAGCCCGTAGGGCACCTCCACGTCGTCGTGATACGCGAAGTCCTCGCCGAAGAGCACGGTGAGGACCTCCGCAGCCGCCCCCGAGACCACGCTGTGGCCGCTGGTGTACTCCGGGAACGGCGGCGTCTGCAGGATCGGGCGCCACCCGGGATCCATGCCCCGATTGATGACGGTCTCCGGCCGGACCAGCTCGCTCCGGTACTTCTCCTCCCATACGCTCAGGAAGCCGTCGGCCAGGGCGATGGCCACCAGCGCGTACGCCTCCGCCGCCTCCACGACCCCGGCGCCGCTCTCCTCGAGGGCCACCCCGGTGATCCCCATCCAGTGGCCGCCGGGGGTGATCTTCTTCATGGAGAACATGAAATGGCCCTCGGCCTGCAGCGCGTACGGGTTGCAGTCCCAGAACTTCGCGATCTCGATCTCCTCCTGGGTGGCCTCGGTCACTGCGTCGTACACGGCCCGGACCTCCCGCTGGAACGGGCTGCCCGGAGTCGTGTCGTAGGGGACCGGCGGCGGCGGCCGGAACTCCGCGGCGGTCCGCAGCACGAACGGTCGCAGCACGTCCCAGTTCGGCTCGATGCCGGCCATGTACGCCGGCGGCGTGGGCTGCCAGCGCGACGGGTCGTCCTGCTCCACCCGGTACCGGGGCAGCGCGCGGGCCTCCTTCAGCCCGTCGGTCGCCGCCCAGGCCAGCACGTGCGACGCGACCTCGCCGCCGTACGCCGCGGACGCTCGAACGCCCCGCCGGGGCACGCCGCGATCCCCGAAGGCGTCGAGGAGCGAGTCCCGGTACGCGGCCACCGCGGCCTCATCGTAGACCAGCGACTCGGCCACCGTCAGCAGCGCGGCCACGGCCGCCACCGGGCCGACGACGTCGGGCCCGGGCTCCGGCACGGCCTTCAGCCCGGGCAGCTGGCCGGCGAGGGTCCGGCCGCCCGGGCGGACGTGCCGGGCGGCCTCGTAGGCGGCGATGCTGGCGTACGCGTAGGTCCGGGCGGCCACCGGCGGGCTGGTCACCTCGTCGACCATGACCCGGGTGACCCGGTCCATGGCCTGCTGCAGCGGACGCGCGTCCCTGTCCAGCGAGCCGGAAGCTTCGGGGGCAGCGGCTCCGCACGCCGTGGCGGAGACCAGGACGAAGAGAGCCGGTACGGTGTTCGAAAGGCGCATGGGATCGTGCGGGTCGGGGTCTTCGGAACGCCAGGAATATAGCACAAAAAGAAGACGCGGCGGGCCGAGCGAGTCGGCCCGCCGCGTCCGCCTGCTTTCGGATCAGTTGTAGCCCGGGTTCTGCTGCAGATTCGGGTTCAGATCCAGCTCGTTCTGCGGTACCGGCTTCAGGAGATGGGTCTCGCTCCAGTTGGTGTTGTCCGGGTAGCCCCACTCCACGAACGTCGGGATGTCGATCAGCCCGGCCCGATGCCACCGCACGAGATCGTCGTACCGGTGGACTTCGGTGGCGAACTCGACCCGCCGCTCGTGCTCGATATCGGCGAACGTGACCGTCGCCAGGTCCGGGACCGGGTCGGCCACGCCGCAGTCCAATGTCGGCGGCGGTGAGCCACCGCACAGGATGGCGTGCGTCTGCCGCGCGCGCGCCCTGACCTCGTTCACCAGCGGGACGGCGTTCGCCGGCGTGCCGCCCAGCACCTCCGCCTCCGCCAGCATCAGCAGCACATCCGCGTACCGGATGATGCGCAGGTTGTTGGTCGAGAGG
>JAWVYT010000409.1:0-2864 GCA_033722595.1 Longimicrobiales bacterium | reverse complement strand
GGAGCGCGGCCGGGCGGGTGGCAGAGCTGGCCGGCGAGCTCGTGGCGGCGTCGTGAAGGGGCTCCGGTTCGTCCTGGCGGGCAGCATGGGCCGGGCGCTGATGGCCGGGCTCCTGGCCACGGTGCGGTACCGAGTGGAGGGGGAGGCGAACCTCACGCAGTTCACGGCTCGTGGGGAGCCGGTGATCTACGCGCTCTGGCACGGCCGGCTGCTTCCGCTGACGTACTACCACCGGAACCGGGATATCACGGCCATCATCAGCCAGTCGGAGGACGGGGAGTACATCGCCCGTGTGGTCGAGGGCTGGGGATACGAAACGGTCCGGGGCTCCACGAGCCGGGGCGGGGGCAGCGCGCTGCGGGGGCTCGTGAAGGCCGCCCGGTCGGGGAGCTCGCTGGCGATCACGCCGGACGGCCCACGCGGTCCGCGCCAGCAGCTGCAGCCCGGCGTCATCACGGTGGCCCAGATGACGGGGCTCCCGATCATCCCGCTGGCAGGGGGCTGCAGCCGGGCGTGGTGGCCCGGAACGTGGGACCGGTTCTGCGTGCCCAAGCCGTTCTCCACAGTCACCGTGCAGTACGGAACGCCGCGGTTCGTGCCACGGGACGCCACCGAGGCCGAACTGGCCACGCACGCGAGGGAGCTCGAGAGTGAGCTGAACGCCATGATCCGGGCGCTCGACGCCGATGGAGGGCCGAGCCGGTGATGGTCCATGGCAGCGACGCAGGGGAGGGCGCGCCGGGGATCGTGGAGCGGCTGTGGGACGGCCGACTCGGGGCGATGGGGGCCGTCCTGAACACGATCCTGGCCCCGGCGGAGCTCGCGTTCCGCACCCTCGTGGCCGCCCGGGACCGGGCGTACCGGCTGGGCGTGTTCCGGACTCGGCCGGCCCCGGCCCCCGCGATCAGCGTCGGCAACCTGACCGTGGGCGGCACCGGCAAGACGCCGCTGGTCCGATGGGTGGTGAAGCAGCTGCTGGAGCGGGGCCGGACGCCGGGGATCCTTCACGGCGGCTACTCGGACGACGAGCCCGCGCTGCACCGCCACTGGTTCCCGGCGCTGCCCGTCGTGGCCCGCCGGGATCGGGTTTCCGCCGCCGAGCGAGCCGTGGAGGCGGGCGCGGACGTGCTGGTCCTGGACGACGGGTTCCAGCACCGACGGATCGGGCGGCAGCTGGACGTCGTGCTGGTGGCGGCGGAGACGTGGACCCCCTCCCCGCGGCTCCTGCCGCGCGGCCCGTATCGGGAGCCGGTGCGCGCGCTGGACCGAGCGGGGGTGGTGGTGGTCACCCGGCGGCAGGCCGGTGGGGCGGCTGCCGCGCGGGTGGCGCGAGAGATTCGCGCTACCGCCTCGTCGCCGGTGGCCATCGCGTACCTGGCGCCCGGCTCGTGGCTGGATCCCGGGGGTCGACCGCGGACGGACAGCCCGGAGAGGGGTGTCGCGGTGGCGGGGGTCGGCCAGCCTGTCGCGTTCTTCGACCAGCTGCGGGACCGGGGCGTGGCGCTCACGGACACGATGGCGTTCCGCGACCACCACGCGTACAGCCGGGAGGATGCGGCCGCGATCCGCCGGGCCGCCGGCGGGGGTGCGGTAATCACTACGGCGAAGGATGCGGTCAAGCTGCACCCGCTGCTCCCCGATACTGAGCTGTGGGTGCTGGACCAGCAGGTGATCTTCGAGGAAGGACGGGACACGCTCGTGGCGGCGGTGGAGGAGGCACTCCGGTGAGGGATCTGCACACCGACGTGCTGGTCATCGGGTCGGGCATCGCCGGGCTGACGTTCGCGCTGCGGGCGGCCGACGCCGCCTCGGTCAGGGTCGTGACGAAGAAGCGCCGGGCGGATTCGAACACGAACTACGCCCAGGGCGGAATCGCGGCGGTCATGAGCCCCGCGGACAGTTTCGAGTCCCACGTTCGGGACACGCTGGACGCCGGCGCCGGTCTCTGCCACGAGGACGCCGTGCGGGAGCTCGTGCGAGAGGGGCCCGATCGGGTCCGCGATCTCATGGCGTGGGGCGCCGACTTCACGAAGGAGCACGGGGGGCTCGCACTGGCCCGCGAGGGCGGGCACTCCCACCGCAGGATCGTGCACGCCAAGGACCTGACCGGCCGGGAGATCGAGCACGCGCTCCTCCGGGCCATCGCCGACCACCCCGACATCGAAACCTCCGAGGACCACCTCGCCGTCGACCTCCTCGTGGAGACGACCACCGGCCCCCCGCGGTGCGGCGGGGCCCTGGTCTACGACCATCGCAACGACGAGCTCGCGACGATCCGGTCGCGGGCCACCTTCCTGGCCACCGGTGGCCTGGGCCGCGTCTATCGTCACACCACCAACCCGGACATCGCCACCGGCGATGGCGTGGTCATGGCGTTCCGGGCCGGGGCTTCCGTCGCCAACCTGGAGTTCGTCCAGTTCCACCCTACGGCGCTGTACCCGGCCGAAGGGCAGGCGACCCTGATCAGCGAGGCGGTCCGGGGAGAGGGCGCCGTGCTGCGCACGCTGGACGGAGATCCGGTCATGGGCGAGCACCCCATGGGGTCCCTCGCGACCCGGGACGTGGTCGCGCGGGAGATCGACCGGGTCCTGAAGGATACGGGGGCGCCCCACGTGCTGCTGGACGTCTCCCACATGGATCCCGACACGTTCGCCCAGCGGTTCCCGTACATCGTGGAGGCCTGTGCCCGGCAGGGAATCGACGCGCCCCGGGATCCGATCCCCGTGATCCCGGCGGCCCATTACGCGTGTGGCGGAGTCCGCACCGATCGGGACGGACGGACGGACGTGGCGGGGCTCCTGGCCGCCGGCGAGGTCGCATGTACTGGCGTCCATGGGGCGAACCGTCTAGCATCCAACTCGCTG
>JAWVYT010000408.1:0-2868 GCA_033722595.1 Longimicrobiales bacterium | reverse complement strand
GACCACCCGGCGGCGGCGCCGGGCGACACCTTCTACCTGGACGAGGGCGTGCTGCTGCGGAGCCACACGAGCCCGGTCCAGGTCCGGACCATGATGGCCCACGAGCCGCCGATCCGGATCCTGGCCCCCGGGCTGGTCTACCGCAGGGACCCGTGGGACCCGAGCCACGCGCCGGCGTTCGAGCAGATCGAGGGGCTCGTGGTGGACGAGGGGATCACCATGGTGGACCTGAAGGCCACGCTGGCCGAGTTCGCCCGGCGCCTGTTCGGCACGGCCACGGAGACCCGGTTCCGACCGTCCTTCTTCCCGTTCACCGAGCCCAGCGCCGAGGTGGACGTGACCTGTCCGTTCTGCGAGACGGGGTGCAGCACGTGCAAGGGTACGCGCTGGCTGGAGATCATGGGCGCGGGGATGGTGGACCCGAACGTCTTCGAGGCCGTCGGCTACGACCCCGAGCGGTATACCGGCTTCGCGTTCGGCATGGGTCCGGGCCGCGTGGCCATGCTCGCCTACGGGGTGCCCGACATCCGCATGCTCTACGAGGGGGACATCCGGTTCCTGGAGCAGTTCGCATGAACGTGAGCTACCGGTGGCTCCGGGAGATCGCGCCGGGGATCCAGGCGTCGCCCGAGGCGCTGGCCGACCGGCTCGGGATGCTGGGTGCGCCCGTGGAGGAGATGGGTCGGCCGGGCGCCGGGCTCGAGGACATCGTGGTCGCCCGGGTCGTGAACGTCCGGGAACACCCGAACGCCGACAAGCTCCGGCTCTGCGATGTGGACGCCGGGGATGGCGACCCCGTCCAGGTGGTCTGCGGTGCGCCGGTCATCGAGGAGGGCGGGCTCTACCCACTGGCCCCCCTCGGCACCACGCTCCCCGGCGGCCTGGAGATCGAGGAGGCGGAGATCCGGGGCGAGACGAGCCGGGGGATGCTCTGCAGCGAGGCGGAGCTGGCCCTCGGGAAGGACGCGTCCGGGATCCTCCGGCTGGCCGATGGCCTCACGGTGGGCGCTCCGCTGGTGGACGAGCTGGGTCTGGACGACACCCGGCTCACGCTGGAGATCACGCCCAACCGGCCGGACCTCCTCTCCCACGTCGGTGTGGCCCGGGAGCTGGCGCCCGACGGGCACCACGGGATCGAGCTGCCGCCGTTCCCGGCCCGGGACAGCGAGGAGCGCACCGACGCGGCCATGCCGGCCGTAGAGCTCCGACGGTTCGACGCCGAGGGCACGGCGGAGGGCGTGCGGATCGCCATCGACGACGCGGAGGGCTGCCCCCGCTACATCGGTGTGATCATCGAGGGCGTGGAGGTGGGGCCGTCGCCGACGTGGCTCGGGTCCCGGCTCCGGGCCATCGGGCTCCGGCCGATCAACAACGTGGTGGACGCCACGAACTACATCCTCCACGAGCTGGGACAGCCGCTCCACGCGTTCGACCTCGACCGGCTGGAGGGTCCCGCCATCGTGGTGCGTCGGGCCCGGGCCGGCGAGACGATCACGACCCTCGACGACGTGGAACGCTCCCTCGAGCCCGACACGCTGGTCATCGCGGACGCCGAGGACCCGGTGGCCGTGGCCGGGGTCATGGGCGGGGCCGAGAGCGAGGTGTCCCGGGAGACGACCCGGGTGCTCGTGGAGTGCGCCTATTTCGACCCCCGGACCGTGCGGCGGACCGCCCGGGCCCTCGGGCTCTCGACGGACGCCAGCTACCGGTTCGAGCGGGGCACCGACATCGACGGGATGGAGCGGGCGGCGCGTCGGGCGGTGGAGCTGATCCAGGCGCTGGCGGGCGGGCAGGTGGCCGAGGCAGGCGTGGACGTCTACCCGTCGCCGGAGCCGCCGCCGGTGGTGGCCGTGCGCCCGTCGCGCGTCCCGCAGGTCCTGGGCGAGGCCATCGACACCGACACCATCGAGGAGCTGCTGACGCACCTGGGCTTCGAGCTCCACGAGCGGACCGACGACGCGCTGTCGTTCCTGGTCCCCGGCTTCCGCACCCACGACGTCACCCGCGAGATCGACCTGATCGAGGAGGTGGCCCGGCGGTACGGCTACGACCGGTTCGAGGAGACCCGCCGGCCGCACCGGCCCACGGCGGTCCCCGAGGCGCCGCTGTCGGCGCTGGAGGACCGGCTCCGCGATTTCTGCGTCGGCGGGGGGCTGCTGGAGACCCGAAGCATCCCCATGGCGCCGGAGGGGGCGGGGACGGTGGAGCTCCTGCGGCCGCTGTCGGCCGAGGAGTCCATGCTCCGGTCCACCCTGGCCCACGGCCTGCTCCGGGCCGCCGAGGTCAACCTGGCCCGCGGCGTTCGTGATATCCGGCTCTTCGAGCTGGGCACCACGTTCCACGACTCCGGCGAGCCCGTCCCCGACGAGGAGACCCGGGTCGCGGTGCTGCTCTCGGGTCGGACCCGTCCGGTCCACTGGAGTGACGAGGCCCCGGACTACGACCTCTGGGACCTGAAGGGGCTGGCCGCCGAGCTGGCCGGCGTGCTGGGCGGCGGCGAGGTGGAGCCACTGGGCGACGCCGACCCCGGTACGCTGGTTCTGCGCGACACCCTCGTCCCGGAGACAGCCCTGGCCGTTCGCCGTCGCGGCGAGCTGGTGGGTGTGGCCGGTCGCGTCCGCGACGACGCCCTGGATGCGCCGGCGTGGGCCGCCCCGGCCTTCATCCTGGAGGCCCGGCTCACGGAAGCGATGACACGGGGCGAGCGCCCCGTGCTCACGCCGCTGCCCACCCAGCCGGCCACGGACCGGGACCTGGCGCTGCTGGTCCCCCGGTCGCTGCCGGCGGCGGCGGTGGCAGGCACCATCCGGGACGCCGGCGGCGACCTGCTGGAGACGGTGGACGTCTTCGATGTGTACACGGGCGGGG
>JAWVYT010000407.1:0-2880 GCA_033722595.1 Longimicrobiales bacterium | reverse complement strand
TCGGCGGCGCCGAAGTCGGGAAGGAGCGTGACCCGGGTCACGGAGCGATCAGACGCCGACGCCCTCTTCGACCTCGGCGAGGATCTTCCCGGCGATCTCGTTGAACGCTTTGCCCGCCGGGGACTCCGGCGCCGAGATGGCCGTGGGCTGGCCCTCGTCGCCGGCGGTACGGACGGCGGTGTCCAGCGGGACTTCGCCGAGGAACGGCAGCTCCATGGCCTCGGCCAGCGACCGGCCGCCGCCCGTGCCGAAAATGTCGTGCCGGTCGCCGCAGCTCGGGCAGACGAATCCGCTCATGTTCTCGATGACTCCCAGCACCTCGGTGTTGACCCGCTCGAACATGCGCACGCCCCGCCGCACGTCGCCGACGGAGACGGACTGGGGCGTGGTCACCATCACGGCGCCATCGATGTCGATGGTCTGGACCAGCGACAGCTGCGCGTCGCCGGTGCCGGGCGGTAGGTCGATGACCAGCACATCGAGCTCGCCCCACTCGACCTGCTCCAGGAACTGCTTCAGCACGCCGGTGACCAGCGGCCCGCGCATGATAGCCGGCTGCTCTTCCTCGAGCAGGAAGCCGAGGCTCATGAGCTTCACCCCGTGGGCCTCCAGCGGAACGATCCGCTCCTGCCCCTTCTGGCCCGCGACCCGGGGGCGTCGGGTCTCGCCGAACATCTGGGGGATGTTCGGCCCGTAGATATCGGCGTCCAGGAGGCCGACCTTCCGACCCTTCTGGGCCAGCGACACGGCCAGGTTCGCTGCCACGGTGGACTTCCCCACCCCGCCCTTCCCCGAGCTCACGGCGATGAAGTGGTCCACGTCGGGCAGCAGCCCGCTCTGGGGCTCCGGCGCCGGGACGGAGCCGGGCGCGGGCTGTCGCTGCGGCGGTTGCCGCCCCTGCTGCGCCTGGGCCTGCATGGTCTGGGGGAGCCGCACATCGATCTTCACCTTCTCGACGCCCTTCACGGCCTCCACGGCCGACCGGGTGTCCCGGACCAGCGTGCCCGGGTCCTCGGGGCCGAGGGAGAACCCGAAGGAGACGACGCCCGCCTCCACGCTCAACTCTTCCACCTGCCCGGCCAGGACGCTCTGGCTGGTGGTCGGGTTCACGACGCTGTCCAGCGCCGCGCGGACGCGGGTCTCCAGGTCGTGGCCGCTCGTATCCGTCATCGGTCTCACTCGGTTCGGTGGATCAACGAAGAACGGCCGGCGTCCCGTCGAGGCGCCAGCCGTGTGTCACTTCCGCTCCGGGCCCGGCCCCATCAGAAGGCCCGGACCTCACGCACCTGCGGCACCGCCGTCAGGATCCGCCGCTCGATCCCCTGACGCAGCGTGACGTCCGAGATCGGGCAGTCGCCGCACGCGCCCAGGAACCGGAGCTGCAGCACGCCCGCATCGGCGTCGAAGTCGATGTACTCGACGTCGCCCCCGTCGCTCCGGAGCGCCGGCCGGATCGACTCCAGCACTTCCAGGATCTGTTCCCGCGTCTCCATGTGCGGCTCCGTCTCTTCGGCGTTCGTGGCGCCCGACAGGCGCCCGGCTATCTGCTACCCACCGGCCCCGGAAAGTTCCGGCCGGGCAGGCTTCGCCGGCGAAGGTCGGGGGGCGGGCAGCGGGAGGCGGGCTGCCGGCTTCGCCGGCGGTTCCCGGTGCCTGCTCCCCGCCTCCCGCTACCCTCTGCCCGCTGCCCGCTACCCGGCGGCGCAGCGCGCCACGCTACCGCACGTCGTCGCGGCGCCGCTCGGCGATGGACTTGGCCTGCGTGAACAGGAGCAGGTAGTCCGGCCCGCCGGCCTTGGAGTCCGTGCCGCTCATGTTGAAGCCGCCGAACGGCTGCACGCCCACCAGCGCGCCGGTGATCTTCCGGTTGAAGTAGAGGTTCCCGACGTGGAACTCTTCCTTCGCCCGCTCCAGCCGCTCGCGCGAGCAGGAGAACACGCCGCCCGTCAGGCCGTAGTCGGTCCCGTTGGCGATCTCCAGCGCGTGGTCGAAGTCCCGCGCCTTGATGAAGGCGAGGACCGGGCCGAAGATCTCCTCCTGAGCGATGGTAGCGTCCGGGTCGACGTCGGCGATGATCGTGGGCGGGATGAAGTAGCCGTCGGCCGACTCGTCGACCTCGCCGCCGAGCATCAGCCGGCCCTCGCTCTTGCCGATCTGGATGTACTCGGTGATGCTCTTCCGGGCCGCCGGGTCGATGACCGCGCCCATGAAGGTGTCGCGGTCCGTCGGGTCGCCCATGGTGATCTGCTTCGCCTTCTCGACGACCTTCTCGAGGACTTCGTCGTAGACGTCCTCCACGACGATGGCCCGGGAGCAGGCCGAGCATTTCTGGCCCTGGAACCCGAACGCGCCGGCCACGATCGCGTCCGCGGCGGCGTCCAGGTCGGCGGTCTCGTCCACCACCTGGGCGTCCTTGCCGCCCATCTCCAGGATCGTCCGCTTCAGCCAGATCTGGTCCTCGTGGACCTTCGAGGCCCGCTCGAAGATCCGGAGCCCGACCTCCTTCGAGCCCGTGAACGCGATCAGGCGCGTCAGCGGGTGATCGACCAGCGCGTCCCCGATCCTGCCACCCGGACCGGGCACGAAGTTGAGCGCCTTCTTCGGCAGCCCGGCCTCATGGAGGATCTTCACGTACTGCGCGGCGATGGCCGGCGCCGTGGAGGCCGGCTTCAGCACCACGGTGTTCCCCGCCACCAGCGCCGCGGCGGTCATCCCACCCATGATCGCCGCCGGGAAGTTCCACGGCGGGATCACGACGGACACGCCCAGCGGGATGTAGCGCAGCTCGTTGTCCTCGCCGGGGTAGTCCACGACCTCCTGCTCGCCGGCCAGCTCCAGCATCTTGCGGGCGTAGTAGTCGCAGAAGTCGATCAGCTCGGC
>JAWVYT010000406.1:0-2895 GCA_033722595.1 Longimicrobiales bacterium | reverse complement strand
TTCTCATTCCTCGATCCCGTATTTGTTGAGGCGGTTCCGCACCTGGTGTCGGCTCATCCCCAGCAGCCTCCCCGCTTCCGTCCTGTTCCCTTCCGCCCGGCGCAGCGCCTCGCGCAGGAGCGACTCCTCCAGCTCCTCGAAATCGACCCCCTCCGGGCCCAGCTCCACGGGCAGCTCCGACGCCGGTTTCGACTCACCCCGCACCGTCGGGGGCAGCATCTCCGCCGTCAGCACCTCGTCATCGGCCAGGAGCACGCTCCGCTCGATCAGGTTGCGCAGCTCCCGCACGTTCCCCGGCCACCGGTAGGACTTCAGGACCTCCATGGCCGGGTCATCGATCCGCGTGATCCGCTTCCCGAACTGGTTGGCGAACTCCTCGACGAACGTCTTCACCAGCTCCGGGATGTCCGACGGTCGCTCGCGGAGCGGCGGCAGCCGGATCGGGAAGACCCGGAGCCGGTAGTACAGGTCCTCCCGGAACCGGTCGGCCTCGACCTCCTCCTCGAGGTCCCGGTTGGTCGCGGCGATCAGTCGGGCGTCCACCTTCAAGTCCTTGGTCCCGCCGACCCGGCGGAACCGCTTCTCCTCGATGAAACGCAGGAGCTTGCCCTGCAGCCCCACCGACAGCTCGCCGATCTCGTCCAGGAACAGCGTGCCGCCATCGGCGAGCTCCACCAGCCCGCGCTTCATCGTGCGGGCGTCGGTGAACGCCCCCTTCTCGTGCCCGAACAGCTCGGACTCCATCACCGTCTCCGCCAGCGCGGAGCAGGTGACGTTGATGAACGGACCATCCGCTCGCGGACTCGTCCGGTGGATCGCCTGCGCCAGCATCCCCTTCCCGGTGCCGGTCTCCCCCTCCAGCAGGACCGTAGTAGCCTCCGCCGGGGCGACCCTCTTCACCAGCTCGAAGACCTCCTTCATCGCCGGACTGCTCCCGACCACGTCCTCCCCGAGGCCCGTCCGCTCCCGCAGCGCCCGGACCTCCCGCCGGAGCCGGGTCCGCTCCAGCGCACCCCGGAGCGTCGCCAGCAGGCGGTCGAACGAGAACGGCTTCTCCAGGAAGTCCACCGCGCCCGCCCGGAGCGCGTCGACCGCCGACTGCACGGTGCCGTGAGCGCTCATCATCACGCACACGGTGTCCCCCGTCCGGACCAGCTCCTCCAGCAGCTCCGTTCCCTCCCCGTCCGGCAGCTTGATGTCCAGGAGCGCCAGGTCCGGCGTCTCCTCGGCCAGCGTGTCCCGACCCCCTTTCACCGTGCTCGCGACGGTCACGGCGAACCCTTCCCGCTCCAGCCGCTCGCCCGTGACCTGGCGCAGGAGGTCGTCATCCTCGACGATCAGGATTCGCTCACTCGCCATGGGCGACCTCCGCGCGAGTCCGTGCGGCCGAGACCCGGGCCGGGAAGCTCATGGCGACCGTGGTCCCGACGCCCGGGCGGCCCCGGATGTCCAGCGACCCGCCATGGGCGGCCACGACCCGCGCGACCAGTGGCAGGCCCAGCCCCGTCCCGGCCGGCTTCGTCGAGTAGAACGGGCGGACCACCTTCTCGACCTCATCCTCCGGGATCCCGGGGCCCGTGTCCGTGAACTCCGCCACCACGCGAGTCCCGTCCTGGCGCAGCCGGACCCGGAGCGTGCCGCCCCCCTCCATCGCCTCCACCGCGTTTAGCAGGACGTTCGACGCGGCCTGCTCGAGCCGGTGCTGATCGCCGACGACGGGCGGCAGCGGGTCGTCGTACTCCCGGCGGATGGTGAACGGGGAGGTGTCCACCAGGCCCGCCAGCTGGGCCAGCGCCTCGTCGACGGCGTCCCGGAGATCGACCCGGTCGCTCTCCAGCTCCACGGGCTTCGCCAGCGCGAACAGGTCCTGCATCGTCTCCGTCAGCTTGCCGAGCTGACCGTCCACGGCCTCCAGCAGCGACTGGGCTTCCCCCTCCAGCTCGTACTCCTGCTCCAGCAGCGTCACAGCCGAGCGGATGGAGGCCAGCGGTCGCTTGAACTCGTGTGCCATCTCCGCCGCCATCTCGCCGACCTCCGCGAGACCCGCCTGACTCGCCAGCCGCTCCTTCTGCTCCTGCTCCTTCCGGACCAGGTTCGCCACCGACTCCTCCAGCCCCCCCAGCTGGTCGGTCCGGCGACGGTGCTCCGGGTCCAGGATATCGACCACCCGCTCGATCGGCGTCACTACCTCCCGCTCCAGCATCGTGGCGATGATCAGGATCACCGCCGCCAGGGACCCGATCAGGAGAAGCAGACCCAGGCGGGCCGCCCGGTCCATCGCGGCCTCCAGCGGGGCCAGCGAGAAGTCGACCTCGAGGATCCCGGCGCCACCCGCCCGCAGCGGGAGGAAGGCGTTCACCCGATCCCCGGACTCCGTGACCCGGGCGGTGCCCCGAGGCGGGAGGTCCCGGGGCGATGGGAGCCATACGCCCGTGGGACGCAGCCCCTCCTCGGCTCGGTCGGTCGAGACCACGACCGTCCCGTCGGTACCGTACACGCGGGCCCCGGTGATGGACTCCAGCTCCACGAGGCCCCGGAGCGAGGAGCGGGCGCGACCCGGCTGGCCCTCCGTCAGCGCCGACTCGACGGAGGAACGCACCGAGGCCGCCGCCAGCAGCGCCTGCTGCTCGGCCGCGGCCACCGACTCCTGTCTCCAGTACCGAAACGTCAACGACGACGCCACGCCGAACACGAGGACCGCCGTGCCCGCCGCCGTGATGATCAGCTTGGTCCGCAGCGGCTGCTCGTTCAGCCGTCGGATCCAGCCCATTCTGCCTCCCGGATCGACACACCGGGCTCCGCCGGTATTCAGGGGGCTCACCATGAATGTGGCGCAGCCCGTTCAGAACGATAGGGGGCAACCCCCAAGGGTCCGCGCGGGGAATTTCCCGACAC
>JAWVYT010000405.1:0-2911 GCA_033722595.1 Longimicrobiales bacterium | reverse complement strand
GCCACCAGCGCGTCGCCCTCCCGACGGATCACGGTGAACGGGCTGGTGAAGTCGGCTCGGTCTTCGGGGTTCGCCTCGAGCCAGGCCTCCCACTCCTCGCGGGTCAGGTCCGGCGGGTAATAGCCGGCGCCCGCAGGCTTGGGGCCGACATCGAGGAACGGCTCGTTCTCACGCTGTCGATCCCATGGCCCCAGCATGATGTCGAAGTACTCGGCCGCCGCGTCCTCGCCCCGGTTCGCCACCCGGTCCGCCCACGCGGGGTTCTGCGGCGAGACCTGTCGGGCGAAAAGCCGGTGCATGATGTCCGACGCCTCCACCAGCTTCGCCAGGACCGCCTTCTCCCAGTCCACCAGCGCCGTCTCGTCGAAGGCGATCTCCGCCGTGGCAAACTCCGCTACCCGTTCCTCCAGCTCCTCCATGGTGATCCCTTCCGCAAGCTCCAGCTCCGGGTCGTTGGGCTCCACCGAGCACGCGGTCGACGCGACGGCGAGGCCGGTCAGGATCAGTGCGCGAATCGTCTTCATGGTACCTCCCACGTTCCATTCGATATCGAGCTCACCGCAGAACACGCTGAAGTCGCAGAAACGGACCGGACGTTCGCAGGACGATCCTTTCAGCGGTCTCAGCGGATTCAGCGATCGTCTTCGGGGCGCCGCGGCCGCTCGCTCCCCCGCACCCGGAACTCGAACAGCTCCGGGCGCTGGTAGTGGCCGCTGACGTCCAGCGTCATCGCCTCCTCGACGTTGCGGCGGTAGTCGAGCTCGGCCATCAGCGTGCCCGCTTCCCCGTACAGCGGGCCCGCAAGATACGACCCGTCGGGGGCGATGATGGCGCTCCCGCCGGAGAGGAGCCACTGGTCCGGGCCCTCGACCTTGTCCGGGCTCGGATCCAGCTCCGCCGGGAGCGCGGACGCCCGCATGAGCTGGCCCGCGGCGAGGACGTGACAGCGGGCCTCGAACGCGTAGCACCGGCTCGCCTCCTGGTGCATCCCGTTGACCCCGACCACCGCCGACCACGTGGCCACATGGACGTCCTCGCCGGAGTCGTGTAAAGCCTGACGCGCCAGGGGGTTCCAGTGCTCCCAGCAGATCAGGCCGCCCAGCCGGCCGGCCGGCGTGTCCACGGCCTTCAGGCCCGCCGTGTCACCGGGGCCCCAGAGCAGCCGCTCGGTGTGCGTGGGCGTGAGCTTCCGATGGTGGTTCAGCAGCGCGCCGTCGGGGCCGAAGACGAACAGGGAGTTGTACAGCGTCGCCCGACCGGGGCCGGACATAACGCGCTCGCTGACGCCCACCACCAGCGTGATCTCCAGGTCGCGGGCCAGATCGGCCAGCGCCTCGTAGCTCGCGTCGCCCACGGCCACGCTGCTCTCCACCAACCGCGCGTACGCGGCCTTCACCGGCGGGTGGTCCCAGAGGCCGACATCCCGGCTGTAGTCCATCCACGCCGGGTAGCCCGGGATCCACGTCTCCGGGAAGACGACGAGCTCGGCCCCGTCCCTCGCGGCGGACTCGGCGCCCGCCCGGGTCGCCGCCACCGCCGCCTCGAGCGACGACGCCTGCTCGGCCTGCACCACGGCGGCCAGAACCTTCCGGGCGCCCGTCATGCCCGCGCCGCGTCCATCGGTCGACCCGTCACTGGAGGAAGTCCACGTGGTAGGCACCGAACGATACCTCGTCGTCCCCGGTGAACTCGTAGGCCTGGGCCCAGCGTCGGAGCGCCCGGGCGATCGCGTCGGGCTGGTCGTTCGGGAGCCCGTCGCCCACGAAGAGCACACCGCTGTGGGGACGGCCGGCGTGGTAGAGCTCCCGGGTCCAGTGCAGGTAGTCGGCGCGGTTGCGGGTCACCAGCACCCGGCCGTGCTCCGCCGCGTACTCCAGCTGCTCCAGGTCGGTCCGGCCTCGACGGCGGAGGTCCACGACGCTGGCCACGTCCACGTCATGCTCCCACGCCTTCTCCGCCACCTTCGGGTGGACGTTCTCGTCCAGGAGGAACCGCAGGCTCATGGCTACCCCCTGGGCCGGGTGAACGGCAGCTCGTTCTGGACCCGCTCCGCCGTGAGACGGGCCTCCCGGTCCAGCCGGGCGTCCACCTCATCGCCGTACAGCTCGTAATAGCTCAGCGCCGCCCGGAGCTGGGGTTCCGCCAGCCAGTCGTAGGCGGTGCGCAGACGGTCGTAGTTGCGACCGACCTCCTTCCACGCCTGCACCACCTCCCAGACCTCCAGCCCGCTGCCCGCCACCACCGGACGCCGGCCCGTGGCCCCGTCCACGAACACGATCCCCGGCGCCCGCCGGGCACGCACGGCGTCCTCCAGTAGCTCCACCACCATCGTGGACCACTCGTCGATCTCACGACGCTCCATCTCTCGCTCGATCTCGTACTGGAGGTCGGCGGGGACACGGAGGCCTCGGGCCGTGCTCTTCGCCATCGTCTGGTTCGGGTTGGGGTGAGTCAACGCACGGGGTGACGATGGCGAGGGCTCGCTTCGCTCGCAACAGGCCCGGCCTGGCGGCCGGGCAACCGGCGCCTTCGGCGCAACAGGGACGGCTGAACCGGCCAGTAGGTGGCCTCCGGCCACAAAACCCGACCGGATCGAACAGCGAGGCCCGCAGGGCCGAGCGGTCGAACGTCGATTATCGCAGCACGATATTCAGCCCGTCGTAGGCAAACTCGGCCTCGACCCCACGCTCCTCGGCCATCTCCCGGAGCTCGGCACCCAGCGTACGCTCGTCGCCCTCGACGATCTCGGAGCCGCAGTGGGTGATGATGGCTCGGGGAACACTCTCCTTCTGGCACCAGGTGAGCTGGGTCCGCACCGGCGTATGGCCGATGAGGGTCTCGCCTCGCTTCCGGACGAAGGACTGGGTCATGGTGGCGCCGTCGCCGATGTAGAGCCGGCAGCCGGCGAGGG
>JAWVYT010000404.1:0-2919 GCA_033722595.1 Longimicrobiales bacterium | reverse complement strand
TGTGAGGGGGAGCCGCCGGGCCCGGACAGCATTGAGGCGGGGCCGCGGGTCGGGATCAGCCGGGCGGTGGACTGGCCGCTGCGGTTCACGCTCCGGGGGAGCCGGTATCTGTCGAGGTAGCCGCCGGGGGCGGCTGCAGGGTCGCGGGGACGCGGGCTGGCACGAGGCGTGCGCCGGTTGGTGCCGGAGACATGGACCGCGCTGCAGTACTGCCAGGAGGCCGTGATGGCCACCATCCCGGGACCCGACCCCGACAAGCCACTTCCCATCCCCGATGAGCCGGCCAAGGAGCCCGAGCGGGAGGAAGAGCCGGAGAAGGAGCCCGAAGAGCCCGACTGGAAGCCGGAGAAGTGGACGCCGGAGAAAGAAGAGGAGCCGCGGCGGAAGCCGACGCCGATCTAGCCGGCGGCCGACCTTTTCGTCGAGCGGTGAGCTTCCTATGATGTAGTCCGAGGCACCCCTTGAACCTCTCCGGGAGGCCCCGTGACGTACCAAACCGGACGACCGTCCGAACGTTCTGCTCCGTCTGTCTTCCTTCCTGCCGCCCTCGCTCTGGCCGTCGCCTGCGCGCCCGGGTCGGATGCGCCGGCCGCCGACGAGCCCGGGGAGGAGTTCGATACCACACACGTCGCGGAGGTCACGGACTCGCGGGGCGCTTCCATGGGGGCCGTGGTGCTGGCGCCGACCTGCGGCGAGGCGGCGACCGCGGAGCTGCGGCGCGGGCTGGCGCTGCTGCACAACATGACGTACTCGGAGGCCGAGCGCGCGTTCCGGGCGGCCGCCGACGCGGACGCCGACTGCAGCCTCGCCTACTGGGGCATCGCCATGACGTACGTCCATCCGCTCTGGCCCGACGTCCCGTCCGATGAGCAGCTCGCGCGAGGGTGGGACCTGCTCCGGGAGGCCCGGTCGAAGGGGCTGGGCACGCCTCGCGAGGAGGCGTACGTGAGCGCGCTCGAGGCGTACTACCGGGACGGGGCCGACCGGACCGAGAAGGATCGCCTGGCCGCCTACGCTGACGCCTGGGAGCGGGTCAGCACCGAACACCCGGACGACCCGGAGGCGGCGCTGTTCTCGGCCCTGGCCACGATCGCGACTGCCCCGCCGTCGGACTCCACCTTCCGGAACCAGCGCGAGGCGGGCTCCATCGCGGAGGAGGTTCTGGGGGCGATCCCCGATCACCCGGGGGCGCACCACTATATCATCCACGCCTTCGACGTCCCGCAGCTGGCCGAGCGGGCCCTGCCGGTGGCCCGAAGCTATGGCGACGTGGCTCCCGACAACTCCCATGCGCTGCACATGACGTCGCACATCTTCACCCGTCGCGGCCACTGGGAAGAGTCCATAGAGTTCAATCGGAGAGCGGCGGAGGCGGCATGGGACGCGCCGGTGAACGGCCAGGTCTCGGTGCACCACCTGCACGCCGCCGACTACCTGGTGTACGCCTACCTGCAGCAGGGCGCCGACGACGAGGCCGCGGCCGTGGCCGAGCACGTCGTCGGGCTGACCGATCCCGTCATGAACCACGCCGGGACCGCCTACGCCCTCGCCGCCATCCCCGCACGGATGGCGCTGGAGCGGCACCGGTGGGAGGACGCGGCGGCGCTGGAGCCCCGTCAGCCGGCGACGCTCCCGTGGGAGAGCTATCCGCACATCGAGGCCATCACCCACTTCGCCCGCGCGCTGGGTCAGGCCCGGACCGGCGACGTGGAGGCGGCGCGCGAGTCGGTGGACCGGCTCGTCGCGTTGAAGGCCGAGGCCGCCGCGCTTCCCGGAGCGTACGATTGGGGGACGCAGGTCGAGATCCAGGCGCTGGCGGCCCGCGGGGCCATCGCGCTCGCCGAGGGGCGGACGGCCGAGGCGGTGTCGCTCATGAAGGATGCGGCAGCGCTCGAGGCGACGACCCAGAAGAACCCGATCACGCCGGGCGAGGTGCTCCCGGCGGCCGAGCTGCTGGGCGACATGCTCCTGGAGCTGGGGCGTCACGAGGAAGCCCTCGAGGCTTACCGCACGGTGCTGGAGCGCTCGAGGAACCGGTTCAACGCCCTCCACGGCGCCGGACTGGCCGCCGAGCGGATGGGCGATACGGCGCTCGCGACGGAGTACTACCGGCAGCTGCTGGACGTGGCGGGGTCGTCGACCACCCGCCGCGACGCCCTCGACCGGGTCGAGGGGTTCGTTGCGGAAGGCTGAGTCCGCGCGCACAGTCTGCAGGGTGCGGCCGCCACCCAGGCGGCCCGCGGCATGCCGTCCGTCGCCCGCCGCCCACCGTTCAGCCGACCGCCGCGAGCCGTCCGACGCCCGCCGCGAGCCGTCAACCACAGCCGCCCACCCCGAGTCGAACGTGGCTTTTCCCGTACCCGCACACTCCCTACATTCCCGGCGGTTGAACCCGATCGCTGCGAGTTGAATGGGAGAGGACGCTGTGAAGACAGCCGTGTGCATAAAACGGGTGCCGGACACGGAGGCCCGGGTGAAGGCGGCCGGCGACTCCGTGGAGACCGGCGCCAAGTTCATCGTGAGCCCGTACGACGAGTTCGCGGCCGAGGCGGCGCTGCGGCTCAAGGATGAAGCGGGCGAGGGCGAGGTGATGGCGGTCTCGCTGGGCGGCGCGGAGGTGGGCGAGCAGCTCCGCAGCGTGCTGGCGATGGGCGCGGATCGGGCGATCCGACTGGACGCGGAGGGGTCGATCGACGGGCTGGAGACGGCCCGTGCGCTGGCCGCCGGGCTGGCGGAGGAGTCTCCGGACCTGATCCTGCTCGGGTCGAAGGCAGCCGATGACGACCAGCAGCAGGTGGGGCCCATGGTCGCCGAGATCATGGGGCTGCCGTGTGTGACGGTGGTCGCGGAGCTGGAGGCGGAGGACGGGAAGGTGGTCTGCCACCGCGAGGTCGAGGGCGGGACCGAGATCGTGGAGGT
>JAWVYT010000403.1:0-2927 GCA_033722595.1 Longimicrobiales bacterium | reverse complement strand
GCGCTCCGCCGGGCGGGACGGGAGGGCGAGGCGGTGCGCATCGTCGCGGTGACGAAGGGGCATCCGCCGGAGGCCGCGGCGGCGGCGGTGCGGGCGGTGCTCACGACGCTGGGCGAAAACCGGATCGGTGAGCTGGGGGAGAAGGTGGCCGCCGTGGGTCGGGACGCTGCGGAGTGGCACATGATCGGCCACCTCCAGCGGAACAAGGCCCGGGACGCGGTGTCGCTGATGGACCGGATCCATTCGGTGGACTCGCTCCGCCTGGCCCGGAAGCTGTCGAAGGAGGCGGTCCGGGCCGGAACGGTGGTTCGGGGGTACATGCAGGTGAACGTATCGGGCGAGGACTCGAAGGGCGGGTTCACGCCGGGGAACGCGGTCGAGGCGCTGGAGACGCTGGCGACGCTGGAGTCGCTGGAGGTCCACGGCCTGATGACCATGGCGCCGCTGACGGATGATGAGGCGGTGCTGCGAACCACGTTCCGGGACACGCGCGAGCTGCTGGAGCGGTGCCATCGCGAGGTGCCGGAGGCGCTGGCGGGCCGCGCGCTGTCCATGGGGATGAGCAACGACTTCGAGATCGCGATCGAGGAGGGCGCCACGAGCGTCCGGCTCGGAACGGTCCTGTTCGGGGAGAGGGAGGACGCATGATCGATCTTACACCGCTCGAGGTACGCCAGAAGAAGGGCGATTTCCGCCGCGGCTTCCGGGGGTACGACGCGGAGCTGGTGGACGACTTCCTGGACCTGGTCGCCGACCGGATGGAGGAGCTGGTCAAGGAGAACATGGCGCTCTCCGACACGGTCGAGGCGCTGAAGGAGGAGCTGTCGGAGTACCGGGACAAGGAGGAAGCGCTGACGGACGCGCTGATGGCGGCCCAGAAGCACCGGGAGGACGCCCGTCGCCACGCCGAGAAGGAGAGCGAGCTGATGCTCCGCGAGGCGAAGGCGGAGGCGGAGGAGGCCCGGCAGCGGGCCGCCCGCGCGCTGTCCCGGGAGGAGGAGACGCTCCGGCAGGTCCGGGCCCGGCGGGCCCAGCTGGTGGAGTCGTTCCGGCGTCTGCTGGAGCGCGAGCTGGGCGACCTGAAGGTCATCGAGGAGGCGCTGGAGCTGCGTGCCGAGGCCGAGCAGGCGGAGGACCGCCGCGTGGCCGGCCGGGAGCCGGAGTCGGGATCGTCGGCTGGCGCCGGGTCGGCGTCGCAGGAGCCGGCCGGGTCGGCGTCGGAAGAACCGGCGGCGGGCACGCAGGAACCGGCGGGCGGGAAATCGCAGGCGTCGGCGAAGGCATCGGCCGCGGAGAAATCGCGGGCGGCGAAGGCATCGGCCGCGGATTCGGAGACCGGGGACGCGGCTGAGGCGGAGCCGTCGGCCGGGTCGGAGGCCGGGTCGGAGGACGGGTCGCCGGCGGACGAGGAGGCCGGGGACGACGTACAGGAAGACTGGCTCAAGTCGCTCGTAGAGGAGTGAGTGGCGGGGCGGAGAGCATACAGGACGGAATGAGCTACCCGGACTACCCGGCAGATCCTACGGCGCTGGAGGAGGAGATCCTCCAGCGTTGGCGCGATGAGGGGCTGTTCGAGCGGACGCTGGAGCGGACGTCGGGCGGCGAGCCCTTCGTGTTCTACGAGGGTCCGCCCACGGCGAACGGTCGGCCCGGCATCCATCACGTCTTCAGCCGGACGCTGAAGGACCTGGTGTGCCGGTACCAGACGATGCAGGGGCGCCACGTGGCCCGGAAGGCGGGGTGGGACACCCACGGGCTGCCGGTGGAGATCGAGGCGGAAAAGCAGCTCGGGATCAGCGGGAAGCCGGAGATCGAGGAGCTGGGCGTGGCCCGGTTCAACGAGATCTGCCGGGAGAGCGTGTTCACGTACAAGGACGATTGGGAGCGGCTCTCGGAGCGGATCGGCTACTGGCTCGACTACTCGGACCCCTACGTCACGTTCGACCCCGAGTACATCGAGACCGTCTGGTGGCTGCTGAAGCAGCTGGACGAGCGGGGACTGATCTACCGGGGCTACCGGAGCGTGCCGTACTGTCCGCGGTGCGGTACGGCGCTGAGCTCGCACGAGGTGGCCCAGGGGTACCGGGAGGTGGAGGACCCGTCGGTGCACTTCGTGTGCACGCTCCTCGACGACGACGGGGCGCCGACCGACCGGGCGCTCCTGGCGTGGACCACGACGCCGTGGACGATCCCGTCGAACACGGCGCTGGCGATCCATCCGGAGCTGGTGTACGCGGAGGTGGAGCACGAGGGTCGGCGACTGATCGTGGCCGACGCGCTGGTCGAGCACGTCTTCGGCGAGGACGCGGAGGTGGCCCGGCGGGTGCCGGCCGCCGAGCTGGTGGGGCTCCGGTACCGTCGCCCGCTGGAGCTGATCGAGGTGAGCGACGAGGAGGCGGAGTCCGGCTGGCGGGTCCTGGCGGCGGACTTCGTGAGCGACGAGGAGGGCACGGGGATCGTGCACATCGCCCCGGCCTTCGGCGCGGACGACTACGCGGCCGGCCAGGAGCACGGGCTGCCGATGCTCCGTCCGATCGATGATGCCGGCCGGTTCGAGGAGGGGATCCCGGAGGTGGGCGGCCGGTTCGTGAAGGACGCCGACCCGGTGCTGCTGGACGCGCTGGAGGAGCGGGGCGTGCTCTTCCGGCGCGGCATGGTCACGCACAGCTACCCCCACTGCTGGCGGTGCGACAGCCCGCTGATCTACATGGCGCGGGACTCCTGGTACATCCGGACCACGGAGGTGAAGGACCGGATGCTGGAGAACAACGGTCGGGTGAGCTGGTACCCGCCGGAGATCGGGACCGGCCGGTTCGGCGAGTGGCTGGAGGGGAACATCGACTGGGCGCTGTCGCGGGACCGGTACTGGGGCACGCCGCTGCCGATCTGGGTGTGCGACGCGGAGCCGGAGCACCGGGAGGTGATCG
>JAWVYT010000402.1:0-2929 GCA_033722595.1 Longimicrobiales bacterium | reverse complement strand
CGTGCCCCATGTACTGGCCGGCGCTCGCGTACCCCGAGCGCTCGGGCTGACGTTCCGGCTCGTTCGCCACGTTGCTTTTCGCCTGCTCCCTCGTTGGTACAGACCGCGAAGGTAAAGGCTTGTGAAAAAATGCGCAAGCGCGCCCGCCCGCTGCCCTCGGGACTGCGAGGGCGGGCCGGAGGCGCCCGGACCCGGAGGGCGGAGTGCTCCCCGGAGGCGGGCGCCCTCTGCACCGTCGCTCGTCGGCCGGGGGGGCGGCCTTGCGGGTCGCAATCCCTTACATTGGGTGCGAAGGAGGGTGCGGCCGTGGGTGGCCGGGCGCTCCCGATCGTGGAGAGCAGATCCTCGAAAGTCGGAAATGGACCTAGATCGAAGTAGCAGGCGGGACGAGCCGCCCGGCGGGGCGCCGGGCCGATGATCGGGCTCGTCGTCGCACTCGCGGTCGCGCTTCTCGTGTCGGCGTTCCTCACTGCGGCCGAGGTCGCACTCTTCTCCATAGGTGACGCGCGAATCCGCAGTCTTGTGGAGGGCGGCCAGGGGGCGCTGGCGACCATTCGGAAGCGGCCGCGTGCGCTTCTGGTCCTGCTCCGGTTCGGCGATGGGCTGGCCGCGGTAGTGGCCGGCGCGGCCGCGTTCCGGATCGGCCACTCCCTCTGGCCGGTCTGGGGTGGGCTGGTGGCGATCCTCCTGGCTGCCGTGCTGCTGGTGGCGATCGGGGAGCTGTGGCCCCGGCGGATCCTCCCGGAGCGGGGTGCCCGGTTCGCGGTGAGCATCGCGCCGATCATGCTGCAGCTGAGCCGAGTGCTCCGGCCGATCCTCTACCCGCTGGAGCGCATGACCCGTGACCTGCCGGAGCCGCGACTCACGTCGGTCAGCGAGGTCACCGAGTCGGAGCTCCGTCAGCTGACGGCGCTGGGCCGCAGCGAGGGCTCCATCGACGAGCACGAGGGTCAGATCATCGAGCGGGCGTTCCGGCTCGAGGACACCCAGGTCTGGGACATCATGACGCCCCGGGTCGATATCTTCGCGTGGCCGGACGACCTCACGCTGGACGAGATCGCGTCGCAGTTCGGGTCGGTGCCGTACTCACGCGTCCCGGTCTACGACGAGTCCATCGACGATGTCACCGGTGTCCTGTACCTCCGGGACGCGTACCAGGCGCTGACCGGTGGCGCCCGGAGCGCGACGCTCCGCAGCCTGGCCCGTCAGCCGCTGGTGGTCCCCGGATCGCTGCCTCTGACCCGGCTGCTCCGCGACTTCCAGAACCGGCGGATCCACCTGGCGCTGGTCGTGGACGAGTACGGCGGGATCGATGGTCTGGTCACGCTGGAGGACGTCATCGAGGAGCTGGTCGGCGAGATCGAGGACGAGACGGACGTCACCGAGGTCGACATCGTCCGGGTCAGCCGGAACGAGATCATCGCGGAGGGCGACACCGAGATCCGGGAGATCAACCACATCTTCAACACGGCGCTGCCGCTCCTGGAGCACCGGTCGCTGAACGGGTACCTGATGGAGGAGCTCGGTCGGGTCCCGCAGCCCCGCGAGACCGTCGAGCGTCAGGGGCTCATCATCGAGGTGCTCGACGCGTCCGAGACCCAGGTGCTTCGGGCCCGGATCACCCGGACCGCGTCGATGACGGAGGCCCCGCCGGAGGAGCTGGGCGGTGTGCCGACCGTCGAGGAGCACCCGGAGATGGCCGAGGCCCCGCCCCGGTCGAAAGGCCGCGGTCCGGACACCGGAGGCGAGGGCGGGGACGACGATCGGCAGGGGGGCGGGACCGAGGCCGTGGCGGCGACGCGCCCGAGCCCTGATCCGGCGGCCAGCCGGGACGGCGAGCCCGACACGGAGCCGGACGACGCGGAAGGCCCCGGGCCCGGTTCCCGCGCCGGTCCCTGACGGGGTTCCGAACCGTGGTCCAGCCGGATGCCGCACCCGATGCGGGCCCCGGGACCGACACCCCGCAGGCCCCGGACCCCGACCTGGCGGAGCTGCAGCGCGCCCGGGAACGGCTCCGGGGCATCGCCTACCGGACCCCGCTGGAGCGCTCCACCTGGCTGTCGGAGGCGGCCGGCGTGCCGGTCTACCTGAAGCTCGAGTGCTGGCAGCGGACCCGGTCCTTCAAGCTCCGGGGTGCGTACAACGCCATGGCCGCGCTGCCGGAGCCGATCCGATCGCGGGGCGTGGTCACCGCGTCGGCCGGGAACCACGGACTGGCCGTCGCCACCGCGGCGCGGCTCCTGGATACGAGCGCCACCGTGTACGTCCCAGAGGGGGCTCCGGCCACCAAGAAGCGCCGGATCCGCGAGGCCGGTGGGACGCTCCGGGAGGTGCCGGGGATCTATGACGACGCTGCGGCAGCCGCACGCGCGGTCGCCGACGAGACCGGGGCGTACTTCCTGAACGCGTTCGCTGACACCGACGTAGTCGCGGGCCAGGGCACCGTCGGGCTCGAGATCCTGGACCAGCTCCCCGCTGTGGAGACCGTCCTGATCCCCGTCGGCGGCGGCGGGCTGGCGGCCGGCGTCGGGATCGCCATCCGGTCGGGGCCGGCTCCGGGCGCTCGGGTCCTCGGGGTCCAGTCCACGGCGACGACGGCCATGCACGCCGCCTTCGCGGCCGGCCGCGTGGTGCCGGTCGACGACCCCGTGACGACACTCTGCGACGGCCTCGCCGGGGAGACGGAGCCCGCGGCGTACCGTCGCGCCCGGGCGGTCATGGAGTCGATCCACCTGGTCGACGACGGGGCGGTGGCCCCCGCGATCCGGTCGCTCTTCCGCAGGGAGGGCGTCGTCGCCGAGGGCTCCGGCGCCGTAGGCGTGGCGGCCATCCTGGCGGGCGACGTGCACCCGAAGGGCCCCACCGCCGTCGTGGTCAGCGGCGGGAACATCGACGCGGCCGTGCTGGCCCGGATCCTCGAGGACGGCTG
>JAWVYT010000401.1:0-2931 GCA_033722595.1 Longimicrobiales bacterium | reverse complement strand
GGTGGCGAGCGCGTCGCGGAGATCGACGCGGCCGCCCTGGAGCCCACCGCGCGGGAGGAGGTCGCGGGTCGACCCTACGCGGAGCTGGCGGTGCCGCTGCCCGACGTTCCGCCAGGCTACCACGACCTCCACGTGGAGCTCGCCGATGCGGGGCGCCGGTACCGGTCGCTCCTGGTGGCGGCGCCCCGGAAGGCGGCGGGTTGGGAGATGCTCCCGGGACCGCCGTCCTGGGGCGTGTTCGCGCCGCTCTTCGCCCTATGGGAGGAGGGCGCGCCCGACCGGATCCCCCACTTCGGGCTGCTGGACGCGCTGGCCCGGTCCGCGTCGGAGCGGGGCGCCGATATCGTCGGGACGCTGCCGCTCCTGGCGGCGTTCCTCGACCAGCCGTTCGACCCGAGCCCGTACGCACCCGTGAGCCGCCTGTTCTGGAACGAGCTCTACGTGAACACGGGAGACGAGTCCGAAGTTGGATCTTCCGCGGCGTGGCAGGCCGGTGAAGGGCCCGAGCCCACCCATCGGGTCCTCGACTACCGAACGGCCATGGCCGAGCGACGCGGCCGGCTCGAGACGGAGGCCCGGGCGTTCTGGCGCCGGCACGACGAGCGCGGCGGGGACGCGTCCGTCGACGAGCTCGCGGGCCGCGGGACCGGGCTGGAGGTGCCGTCGGAGCTCGCGTCGTTCGTGGCCCGGAACCCTCGGGCCCCGGACTACTCCCGGTTCCGGGCGGCCACGGAGTCGCACGGCGCCTGGCCGGGCTGGCCCGCCCGGCTCCGCGCCCGGGACCTGCGCGCCGGCGACTACGACCTGGAGGCCGCGCGGTACCACCTCTTCGCCCAGTGGCAGGCCGAGCGCCAGCTGGCCGAGGCGGCCGAGCGGGCGGAGGCGCAAGGGGTCGGGCTCTACCTGGACCTCCCGCTGGGCGTCCACACATACGGCTACGACGTGTGGCGGGAGCGGGGACAGTTCGCCCTGGACGTCACCGTCGGCGCGCCGCCGGACCCGCTGGCTCCCGGCGGCCAGGACTGGGGGTTCCACCCGCCCCATCCCGCCGCCTCCCGCCGGGACGGACACCGCTACTTCATCGCGGGGATCCGGAAGCACCTGCGGTTCGCCCGCGTCCTGCGGATCGACCACGTCATGCAGCTGCACCGCATGTTCTGGGTCCCCGGAGGCGAGGCCGCCAAGGGCGTCTACGTGCGGTATCCCCACGACGAGCTGTACGCCATCCTATGCATCGAGTCGCACCGGGCGGGCTCCGTGGTCGTGGGCGAGGACCTCGGTACGGTGCCGCGAGCCGTTCGACGGAGCCTCCGACGCCACGGTGTGCCGGGCACGTACGTGGTCCAGTTCTCTCTCCGGGATGTCGCCGGCTCTGCGGAGGCGGCTGATCAGGCGGACGAGGGCGCGGGCGAGCCGGGACCCGCGCTCGTGCCGGGGCGGGTACCTGGCGACGCGCTGGCCGCCCTCGGGACCCACGACACGCCGATGTTCGCCGCGTGGTGGACGGGGCGGGACGCGGAGATCCGGACGGAGCGCGGGCTGATGGGTCCGGAGGAGGCGGAGGCGGAGGTCGCGGGCCGCGCCGATCTCCGGGAGAAGCTGAGGCGCGGGCTGGCGGGGGATTTCGATTTCGATTTCGAGTTCGATTTCGATTTCGATTTCGATTTCGAGACCGAGCTCCCGGCGAATTCGGCGGGCGCTGCGGAGGACGCGCGCTCCCGCGGTGGGGCAACCTCCGCGGCGGAAGACGCGAGCTTGCCGGACGGGCCGCCCCCTCCACCGGAGGACGGGGGATCGGGGGGCCGGGGATCGGTGGCGGAGTTGATGCGGACGGGGCTCGCGGTGCAGGGGGCGCTGTACCGGGTGCTGGGACGCTCCGAGGCCGGACTGGTCCTTGCGAGCATGGAGGACCTGTGGATGGAGACGGAGCCGCAGAACGTGCCGGGTACGCCGGCGGAGACGAACTGGCGGCGCCGGGCCCGTCGCCCGGTGGAGGCGGTCGGTCGGAGCCCGGCGGTGGAGCTGCTGGGAGCGCTGAACGCGGCGCGGGAAGGACGAGAATGATGGAACCGTCGAAGCTCACGGACCTCGATCGGTACCTGTTCAACGAGGGCACGCACCGGGCCATTCACCGGAGCCTGGGAGCGCACCCCGTGGACGGGGGCACCCGGTTCGCCGTGTGGGCGCCATCGGCGGAGGCCGTGAGCGTGATCGGCGACTTCAACGGCTGGGACCGGACGTCGCACCCGCTGGAGCCCCTGGGCAGCACCGGGATCTGGGCGGGCGTGGTGGAGGGCGCCGGGAAGGGCCAGGTGTACAAGTACTTCATCCGGGGCCGGGACACGGGTTACCGGGTGGAGAAGGCCGACCCCGTGGGCTTCCACCACGAGACGCCGCCCAGGACCGGGTCGGTCATCTGGGACCTGGACTACGACTGGGGCGATGACCGGTGGATGGGGCGCCGCGGCGACCGGATCGCCCTCGACGCCCCGGTCTCCATCTACGAGGTGCACCTGGGGTCTTGGATGCGGCCGCCGGACCGGGAGTTCCACACCTACCGGGAGCTGGCGCCCAAGCTGGTGGAGCACGTGAAGGCGACGGGCTTCACCCACGTGGAGCTGCTTCCGGTCATGGAGCACCCGTTCTTCGGGTCTTGGGGCTACCAGACGACCGGCTACTTCGCGCCCACGAGCCGGTACGGCACGCCCCAGGACTTCATGTACCTCATCGACCAGCTCCACCAGGCCGGGATCGGCGTGATCCTGGACTGGGTGCCGAGCCACTTCCCCAACGACGAGCACGGCCTCGCCTACTTCGATGGGACCCACCTCTACGAGCACGCGGACCCGCGGAAGGGGTATCACCCGGACTGGAAGTCGAGCATCTTCAACTACGGCCGCAACGAGGTCCGGAGCTTCCTCATCAGCAGCG
>JAWVYT010000400.1:0-2932 GCA_033722595.1 Longimicrobiales bacterium | reverse complement strand
GGCATCGGCCCGTCCGCCGCGCTCACCACCAGGATCGCCCCGTCCATCTGCGCCGCCCCCGTGATCATGTTCTTCACGTAGTCGGCGTGCCCCGGACAGTCCACGTGCGCGTAATGACGGTTCTCCGTCTGGTACTCCACGTGCGCCGTCGCAATCGTGATCCCCCGCTCCCGCTCCTCGGGGGCCTTGTCGATGTTGTCGAACGACACGTACTCGGCCAGGCCCTGCTCCGCCTGCACCTCCGTGATCGCCGCCGTCAGCGTCGTCTTCCCGTGATCGACGTGCCCGATCGTCCCTACGTTTACGTGCGGCTTCGTCCGCTCGAACTTTGCCTTGCCCATTCTCTTCCTCGTCGTGCTTGCGGTACGATGTCTGGTTTCGGTCAGAAGCGACTGACGGCCGGCACCCGACCCCCGGCTGCCGGCCCACTCCTCCTGCTCTCAGCTAACGAGCTCGCGCCGGGATTTGAACCCGGGACCTCTTCCTTACCAAGGAAGCGCTCTACCCCTGAGCTACGCGAGCGAATTGCGCGCCTGTCCCCTCGTCCTTCGCAATCACGGACGCGGCACGGCCGGAGCCGCAGCGCGTCCGCGGACCGTATCCCGATTCGATCTCGGGTACGGCATGGAGACCGGGGCGAGCCCGGCCGTGGAAACAGACCGGTAGTATACAGGTCGACGCCGAGGGTGTCAACACCCCGGGACGGCCTCAATTGTTACGGAAAACCTCTGGAATCCCGCGTCTCGTTTCGGTAACCTGACAGTAACAGAAATGTTACGGTTTCCGCACCGCTCGAGCGGGACGGAGGGGGTCATGCCAGGACGCGACGACATGCGACGGAGGGTGGGAAGGCCGGTCCGCGGTGCGGCCGTCCTCCTGGCCGTCGCCGTGCTCCTGCCCGCGTGCTCCGCCCGGGGCACGGTGGAATCCACGGCCTGGGAGCACATCCGGTCCACGGCGCGTCACGCTCCCCAGCTGCAGCGGTGGCCGGCCGGCACGGAGCTGGTGGTGGAGGTGGCGGGGCTGAACGACCGGGATGTGGCGGCGGTGTTCCGGGCCTTCGACGCGTGGCTTGCCGAAGCCCGCACCCCTGTCCGTGCCCGGCGGGCGCAGCCGGACGAGGCCGCAAACGTGATCATCCGCGGAGTGGACGAGGTGGATGCGGGCCGGGAGGCGATGGGCGTGACCCGGCTGGACTGGGAGGGCCCATGGCTGGTCGCGGCGGAGGTGGAGCTGGCCCGGTCGACGCGGTGCGGGTCCTTCCTGTCGTCGACCGAGCGACGCCGCACGCTGCTCCACGAGATCGGGCACGTCCTGGGCCTCGGCCACTCGCCCCGGCTGTCGAGCATCATGCACAGGGACGCGCCGGGCGCGTCGGTGGACGACCGCGACCGTGCGGCCCTCGAGCTCCTCTACGACCTTGCCCCGCGCGTCGCCGTGACGGCCACGGCACCCGACATCGAATAGGGAAGGCGGCGAGCGAGCGCTCGCGGCGGATCCGAGGTCGGGGTGGCCGACCACCCTTTTCCCGCATCTGCGGACACCCAGGACTCGTACCGCGCGACGCGCGATGGGCAGGTCGGGGAGGTGGACAGCGGCGGCCAGGGGGGCGATAATCACTCATTCTCCTGCGCGGCGGAGCACCTCCTCGGTCCCGAGCACCGTCTCGGTTCCGATGGAGCCCGGTCGCACATGCCGCGCGGACACGTGAGCAGTCGCGCACGAGTCTCGGAAGCGTGGCGCATTTCATCATTCTGGAGCGAAGATGGACCTTTCTCGCCTGACCCGTTTCACCGCCATCGTCGCGGCGGCCGCGCTCCTCGCCGGCTGCGGCGGTGACGGGGGCACCGATCCGAACGCCCCTCCCACCACCTCCATCCTCTCCCCCGACGACGGCGCCACCTTCACGGCCGGTGAGTCGATCACCTTCCAGGCCACGGCGAGCGACCCGGAGGACGGGTCGCTGACCGGGTCGCGCGTGGTCTGGAGCTCGAGCTTGGACGGCCAGCTCGGAACCGGCACGTCGCTCGTGGCATCCCTGACGGCGGGGAACCACACGGTGACGGTGACCGCGACGGACAGCGATGGCGAGCAGGCGACGGCCTCGATTTCGGTGGAGGTCGCGCAGCTGGCCAGCGTGTGCTCGCCCGGGGACCCGGGCGTGGATATGAACCTGGCGGTCGGTGAGCACGCCACGTTCAGCGGCGAGGCCGCCTACTGCCTCCAGTTCGGGCAGACCTCATCCACGGCCGAATACCTGCTGGGGGTGCAGTCGACCGCCAGCACTGTGAGCAGTCTCACGCCGATTCGCGTCACCGGGGACGCCGGAGAGGCCGCGGCCATGATCCCGGGTGGGCTTCGAGCGGACGCACCGCTCGTGAGGAGCGAGGAGCCGACGGCCGTGGATCCGGGCCTGCTGCTCTCCGACAGGGCGCAGCGGCTCAGGCAGCACCGGGCAGCGGAGAGTCGGCTCCGGGAGTGGGAGCGCGAGAACCTCCCGCTCCTGCGGTCCGCCGCAGCCGGTGAGGAGATGGGCTCCGCCTCCTCCCTGGCCCTGGCGATTCCGCCCGTCGTCGATGACACCGTCGATCTGCGGGTGGCCGACCTGACCCGGCAGATCAACCTGTGCACGGGCTACTCGGAAGTCCGCGGTGTCGTTCGGCTGGTCGGCGAGAACAGCATCTGGCTGGAGGACGTGGAGAACCCGGAGCCCGGCCTCTCCCTCGCCGACCTGCAGGAGCTGAGCGACCTGTTCGACCAGACGATCCACCAGGTCGACAGCACCTGGTTCGGCGCTCCCACGGACATCGACCAGAACGGCCGCATGGCCGTCCTGATCACGAAGGAAGTGAATCGGGCGGACGAGCCGATTTCGCCGGACACCAGCCAGGTAAGCAGCACCCTGGGATTCGTGTTCAGCGGTGACCTCCTC
>JAWVYT010000399.1:0-2932 GCA_033722595.1 Longimicrobiales bacterium | reverse complement strand
CTGAGGGCCGGCCCCAGCGTGCTGGAGTACCGGGCTCTCCTCCTGGCCGGTGAGGGGGACACCGTGGCCATCGGGACGCACCGCAGCGCCGTCTGGGAAGACCACATGACCCGGGTGCTCGACCTCGATGACGTCCGCGTCCACCGCGTGGAGCGCGCGACCGGCGGGAACCTGGCCGCCGCGGCGCTCGAGGACGGCGCTCTCCTCGATCTGGCCGTCGAGCGCGCGTCCCGGGCCGGGCGTCTCAACGTCCGTCCGTACCTCTCCACCGACGCCGCGTGGAGGGTGGCGGCCGAGGTGGCGGACCGCTCGGGTGCACCCGTCACGGTCGCCGGACCCCCGCCCCCGCTGGCGGAACGGGTGAACGACAAGCTGTGGTTCGGACGCACGGCCCGGGCGCTGCTGGGCCGGGACGCGACCCCGCCCACCGGCTCGGCCGACGGGCTCCGCGAGCTGGCGGCCGCGATCCGGGAGCTGGGCGCCCCGGACACGAAGCTGGCCGTCAAGCTGACATCGGCCGCGGCCGGTCAGGGCAACCTCGTCCTGCCCAAGACCGCGCTGTCCGGGTCCCCCGACGCCCTCCGGACCATGCTCCGGGAGCTCCTCGAGGCGCTGGCCTGGGAAGACGGCTTCCCCCTCCAGGTGTCCGTCTGGGAGGCCCCGGTCCGGGCTTCGCCGTCCGTCCAGACGTGGATCCCCCGAAGCTCCGACCCCGTGGTCGAGGGCGTCCTCGAGCAGCGCTTCGAAGGCGACGCCGCCGCGTTCGCTGGTGTCGCCCCCAGCACGCTGCCGCACGCCACCCAGCAGGCCCTCGCCCGGGACGCCACCCGGATGGCCACGCTGTTCCAGCAGCTCGGGTACTACGGCCGCTGCAGCTTCGACGCGATCCTCGTGGGCCCGGACACCGACGACGCCACCATCCACTGGATCGAGTGCAACGGCCGCTGGGGCGGCGGCTCCATCCCCATGACGGCGGCCGAGCGCATCGTCGGGGACTGGCGGTCGCACCCCTTCGCGTCCCTCTGCCACGAGGAGAAGACCGACCGCCGGGTCGACACCGACACGGCCCACCGCGTGCTGGACGAGCTGCTCCTCCAGCCCGGCTCCGCGGCCGGCGTGCTCCTGACCAGCCCCACGTCACTGGAAACTGGGCTCGGCCTCGACCTCCTGGCCGTGGCCGGGTCCCGCGATGAGGCCGACCGGCTGGTGGCCACGGCCCGGCGCCGGCTGCTCGGCGAAGCGGCGTGATTAATGCAATTTCCGTAACTGCCGGGAGGACGGACTCAGCTGGAAGAGATCGGGATGGCCACGATCAGCGACAACGAGGGGATCCGGGTCGACGCCGACGCGCGGCGACGGGAGCGGGAGCGGATGGTCGAGCGGCACATCGCCGCCCGGGGGGTCGCGAACGAGGCGGTCCTGGAGGCGATGCGCACGGTTCCGAGGGAGGCGTTCGTCCCGGAGGCGCTGCATCCCGTAGCCTACGAAGACCGGCCTCTCCCCATCGGCGAGGGCCAGACCATCTCGCAGCCGTTCATCGTGGCGATGATGGCGGAGGCGGCGGAGCTCGGGCCCGGCGACAGGGTCCTCGAGGTCGGCACGGGCTCCGGCTACGCGGCCGCCGTCTTCAGCCGCGCCGCGGACCGCGTCTATACGGTGGAGCGACACGAGAGCCTGGCGCTGGAGGCGGAGCGGAAGTTCGACGCGCTCGGCTACGACAACATCGACGTCGCGATCCGGGATGGCACGCTGGGGTGGCCGGAGCACGCGCCGTACGACGCGATCCTGGTGGCCGCCGCGTCGCCCGAGACGGTCCCGCCGCCGCTGAAGGAGCAGCTGGCGCCGGGCGGCCGGATGGTGATCCCCCGTGGGCGGACGAAGTTCGGGCAGGAGCTGGTCCGCCTCCGGAAGTCGGAGGACGGCACATCCTTCCAGGAGGAGGACCTGGGCGCGGTCCGGTTCGTGCCCCTGGTGGGCTCGGCGGGCTGGGCGCCCGAGGACGGCGAGGTCACGACGGAATCGCCCGGCGGGCCCGGCGGGCCGGGCCGTGCGGGTCCGGATCCCGATGCGGCTGCCGGTGCCGCGACCCGGGCCGGCGGATCGGCGTCATCGGCGCCGTCCCCGGCGACGGTCCCGCTCCCGGAGCTGGTCGCCTCGGCGGCGGAGCCCTTCGACGACGTGGACTCCGCCGGGCTCGACGCGCTGGTGGGCCGCATCGGCGGCGGCACGGTGGTGCTCCTCGGCGAAGCGAGCCACGGCACGTCGGAGTTCTATCGGATGCGGGCGCGGATCAGCAAGAGGCTGATCGAGGACCACGGGTTCGACTTCGTGGCCGTGGAGGCCGACTGGCCGGACGCGGCCGAGATCGACGCGTACGTCCGCCACCACCCGGAGGAGCGCCCGGGCCACAAGCCGTTCCAGCGGTTCCCGCGGTGGATGTGGGCGAACGAGGAGGTCATGGAGTTCATGCACTGGCTCCGTCGGCACAACGGCGAGGTGCCGTCCGCCGACCGTGACGGGATGGTCGGGTTCCACGGGCTCGACCTCTACTCCATGCACACCTCCATCGGCGCCGTCCTGGACTACCTGGACGACGTGGACCCCGATGCCGCACAGGTGGCGCGCCAGCGGTACGCGTGCCTGATGCCGTGGCAGAACGACCCGGTGCTCTACGGGCGCGCCGTGCTCACGGGGCAGTTCGACGAGTGCGAGGACGACGTCGTCGCCATGCTCGGGGACCTGCTCAACAAGCGGATGGAGTACGTGCGTCGGGACGGGAAGCGGTTCGTGGACGCCATGCAGAACGCCCGGCTCGTGGCCAACGCCGAGCGGTACTACAGGACCATGTACCGGGGCAACGTCTCGTCGTGGAACCTGCGGGACCAGCACATGTTCGACACGCTCGAGATGCTCCTGGACCTGTACGGCCCCG
>JAWVYT010000398.1:0-2933 GCA_033722595.1 Longimicrobiales bacterium | reverse complement strand
CGGCCAGGCTCGGTGGGGCTCTGAGCGCGGGGAGGCTCGGCGGAGCTGTGATCGCGGCGACAACTCGACCCGGGTGAGCCGACCCCTCCTTTACGGGGGGGCCGCCGCATCGGACATTGATGGGGGGCGGTCGGGAGGGTCCGCCGCTCGGGAACCGGGATCGAAGGGATCGGAGAGATTCGTGATAGATAGATCGTGGACGGCGGTCGTAGCGCTGACCGCGGCGCTGGCCGGTACCGCTCAACCGGCCGTCGCCCAGGGGGCGGAGAAGCGGGGGCTGGAGAGTGTGCAGGCGGCGCTGCAGGCGTCGGGTCGGCTGGCGGGGCTGTCGGGGCCGTCGAGCGTGAACTGGATCGAGGGCGGTGAGCGGTTCAGCTACACGGTTCGGAACCCGCGGACGCGACAGCCGGAGGTGCGGCGGTTCGACCCGAGGACACTGACCGACGAGGTGCTGTTCGACGCGCGCGCGCTGACGCTGCCGGGCACGGCGGAGCCGATCCGGTACCGGTCGTTCGAGTTCAGCGGCGACTCCAGGAGCATCGTCTTCCAGACCAATTTCCGACCGATCTACCGGAGCTCGGGGCTGGCGGACTACTACCTGTACGACCTGGCGACGGAGCAGCTGGAGCTGGGCGCGAAGGACGCCCGCACGGCGGACCTGTCGCCGGACGGCGCGCTGCTGGGGTTCGAGCGGGAGGGTAACCTCTACGTGGTCGACCTGGCCACGGGCGGGGAGCGCCAGCTGACGCACGTGGACGGCGACAGCGTGTTCAACGGCGTCTTCGACTGGGTCTACGAGGAGGAGTTCAGCCAGGAGCAGGCGTGGGAATGGAGCCCCGACAGCCGCCGGATCGCGTACTGGCAGACGCGGGTGGCGGACGTGCCCACCATCCGGATCACCGACTGGGAGGGGCAGTACCCGGAGTGGACGGTGCTGCCGTACCCGAAGGTCGGGGAGGCGAACAGCGAGGTCCGGATCGGCGTCGTCGACGTGGAGAGCGGCAAGACGCGGTGGATGGAGGTGGGGCTCGAGGGCGAGCACCTGATCCCCCGGATCTACTGGACGAGCGACCCGACCACGCTGGCCGTCGTCACGCTGAACCGGCAGCAGGACCACCTCCGGCTCTTCTTCTTCGACGTGACCACGGGCGAGCGACGGCTGGTGATGGAGGAGGCCACCGACGGATGGATCGACGTCTACGACTTCTTCGCCGGCGTGGACGACTACTTCTACTTCCCCGACGGCGTCCGCGAGTTCTTCTGGATCAGCGACCGGGACGGCTGGAACCACCTGTACCGCTACGGCTACGACGGCGAGCTGCTGGGCCGGGTCACGGAGGGCGAGTGGGTGGTGACGCGGGTGGAGGGGATCGATGTCGAGGACCGGGTCGTCTACTACACGGGGACGGAGGAGGGCCCGCTGGAACGGCACCTCTACGCCATCGGGTTCGACGGCACCGGGAAGCGGCGCCTGACGGAGACCCGGGGCACCCACAGCATCGACATGGGGCCGGGCGGCCGGTACTACATCGACCGGTGGTCGAACACGGAGACGCCCCGGCAGGTGGAGCTGCGGACGACCGGGGACGGCGGGCGGCTCCTGAAGACGCTCGAGGACAACGGGTCGGTCCGGGCGTACGTGGAGCGCCACGCCTATTCGCCGATGGAGCTCTTCCGCTTTACCACCTCCGACGGCCAGCCGCTCGACGGCAGCATGATCAAGCCGCCGGACTTCGACCCGTCCCGGGAGTACCCGGTGATGCTGAGCATCTACGGCGGCCCCGGCAGCCAGCAGGTGTACGACGCGTGGGCCTCCAACGGCTGGCACCAGTACCTGGCCCAGCAGGGCTATGTCGTGGTGGGGCTCAACAACCGGGGCTCGGGCAACTACGGCCGCGACTTCATGGAGATCGTCCACGGCGAGCTGGGCAAATGGGAGGCCCGGGACGCCGCCGAGGTCGGTCGCTGGCTGGCCTCGCAGCCGTGGGTCGATGGGAGCCGGATGGCGATCCACGGGAGCAGCTACGGCGGGTTCATGGCCATCGGGACGCTGCTGCGCCACCCCGGCGTCTTCGCCCTCGGGATCGCCAACTCCCCGGTCACGGACTGGCGGCTCTACGACACCATCTACACCGAGCGGTACATGGGCCTGCTGCCGGACAACCCGGCCGGCTACGAGCGCACCTCCCTGCTGGCCCGGGCCGACCGGCTGGAGGACTCCCTGCTCCTGGTCCACGGTGGGATGGACGAGAACGTGCATCCCCAGAACACGATGCAGCTGCTCACGGCGCTGGCCCGGGCCGGGAAGGACGCCGAGCTGCGGTTCTATCCGCCCGGCGCCCACGGCGCGGCGTTCGACTTCGCCAGCTACGTGACGATGACGGAGGTGTACACCAACGCGCTCTGCGAGCACATCGCACTGCAGTGTACACCGATGGACCTGAACGACTGACGATCGGGCAGGCGACGGCAGAGCTCACCCGGCACACGCGGACGGGAGACATGAGCGAGTTCCACAGCATCTACAGCCACGGCTACGTGAGGGCGGCGGCGTGCGTGCCCCGGATCCGACTGTCCGACCCGGCCACGAACCTGGAGCACACGCTCGAGCTGGCGCGCCAGGCGCACGACCGGAACGCAGCCCTCGCGGTCTTCCCGGAGCTCGGGCTCACCGGCTACAGCAACGACGACCTCTTCCAGCAGGACGCGCTGCTCGACGCGGGCGTCGAGGCCGTAGGCGGCGTGGTGGAGGCCAGCGCGGACCTGATGCCGGTCCTCATGGTGGGCGCGCCGCTCCGGTTCGAGGGCAAGCTCTTCAACTGCGCCGTCGTGATCCACCGGGGTCGCGTCCTGGGCCTCGTCCCGAAGACCTACATCCCGAACTACCGGGAGTACTACGAGAAGCGCCAGTTCACGTCCGGGCGCGACGCCGT
>JAWVYT010000397.1:0-2947 GCA_033722595.1 Longimicrobiales bacterium | reverse complement strand
GCAGGCCCGCTGGGCCGATGAGGGGACCAACGCCCTGAGCGAGGAGACGCTCCGGGACGCCGAGGACCCGTTCTTCAACCTCATGATGTTCCCGTACCCGTCGGCCGAGGGGCTGCACGTAGGCAACATCTACGCGTTCACGGGCGCGGACGTGTACGGCCGCTACCAGCGGCTCCGCGGACGCACGGTGTTCGAGCCCATCGGCTTCGACGCGTTCGGGATCCACAGCGAGAACTTCGCGCTGAAGGTGGGGACCCACCCCATGGAGCTGATCCCGAGCAACGTCGCCAACTTCACGCGCCAGCTGAAGCGGACGGGCGCACAGTACGACTGGGACCACGCGGTCAACACCACCGACCCGGCGTACTACAAGTGGACGCAGTGGATCTTCCTGCAGCTCTACGACGCGGGCCTCGCCGAGAAGAAGGAAGCCCCCGTCAACTGGTGCCCCAGCTGCAACACGGTGCTGGCCAACGAGCAGGTGATCGCGGGTGCGTGCGAGCGGTGCGGCACGCCGGTCGAGCAGCGGCTCCTCTCGCAGTGGTTCTTCCGGATCACCGCGTACGCCGAGCGGCTGCTGGAGAACCTCGAGTGGATCGACTGGTCGGAGACCACGAAGAAGGCGCAGCAGAACTGGATCGGGCGGAGCGAGGGCGCGCTGATCCGGTTCCCCACCGCCACGCCGACCGCGGGGCGGGGCGACCGGGAGGAGGGCGGCGACGCCATCGAAGTCTACACGACGCGTCCCGACACCCTCTACGGCGCCACGTTCATGGTCCTGGCGCCCGAGCACCCGATGGTCGAGAAGCTGACGACCGCGGAGCAGCGCGAGGAGGTGACGGAGTACCGTCGTCGCGCGGCGGCCATGGACCTGGTCAGCCGGAAGAAGACGGACAAGGAGAAGACGGGCGTCTTCACGGGCGGCTACTGCGTGAACCCGGCTACCGGGGCGCAGATCCCCGTCTGGATCGCGGACTACGTGCTCATGGAGTACGGGACCGGCGCCATCATGGCGGTCCCGGGGCACGACCAGCGGGACTACGAGTTCGCCGAGAAGTTCGAGCTCCCCATCGTCCGTGTGGTCGCCGGGCCGGACGAGGACGCCGACTCGCCGCTGACCGAGGCCTACGTGGGCGACGAGGGCGAGCTGGTGAACTCCGGCCGGTTCGACGGGATGCAGTGGCGAGAGGCCAAGACGGCCATCACCGACTGGCTCGAGGAGCAGGGCCTCGCCGAGCCCCAGACCCACTACCGGCTCCACGACTGGTGCATCTCCCGGCAGCGCTACTGGGGCCCGCCGATCCCGATCATCTACTGCGACGCGTGCGGCACGGTGCCCGTCCCCGAGGAGGACCTGCCCGTGGAGCTGCCGTACGTGGAGGACTACAAGCCGGACGCCTCCGGGATCAGCCCGCTGGCCCGGGTCGAGAAGTGGTACGCCGTCGCCTGCCCGGAGTGCGGCGGCGAGGCCCGTCGCGAGACCGACGTAAGCGACACGTTCCTGGACAGCTCGTGGTACTTCCTCCGCTACCCGTCGACCGGGTTCCACGACCGCGCCTTCGACGCCACGCGGACGGAGAAGTGGCTCCCGGTGGACATGTACATCGGCGGCGAGGAGCACAGCGTGCTGCACCTGCTGTACGCCCGCTTCATCACCATGGTGCTCGACGAGCAGGGGCTGATCGGCTTCGAGGAGCCGTTCGAGCGGTTCCGCAAGCACGGGCTGATCATCAAGGAGGGCTCCAAGATGTCGAAGTCCCGGGGCAACGTGGTGGTCCCCGACGACTACATCGAGGAGTGGGGCGCCGACACGTTCCGGACGTACCTCATGTTCCTGGGCCCCTACCAGGAGGGCGGCGACTTCCGGGACGAGGGGCTCAGCGGCCCGTGGAACTTCTTCTCCCGCCTCTGGGATTCCGTCACCGGCGACCTCGGCGAGGACCCCGTCGAGGGCGAGCTCGAGCAGGCGCTCCACGCCACCATCAAGAAGGTGACCGAGGACATCGCCGGGCTCAGCTACAACACGGCCATCGCGGCGATGATGGAGTACCTGAACGCCGTCCGGGAGGGCGGCCGGCGCGCGAACCGGGCGGAGGTGGAGCCGCTGGTGGTCCTGGTCGCGCCGTTCGCGCCGCACATCGCCGAGGAGCTCTGGCAGCACCTCGGGCACGACGCCCCGCTGTTCCGCGGGCAGACGCCCGAGGGCAACCCGGCGCTCTGGCCCGAGTACGACGCGGCCAGGGCCGTGGCCGACACGGTGGAGTTCGTGGTCCAGGTGAACGGGAAGGTCCGGGCCCAGATGGAGCTGCCGCGAGGCGTCGACGAGGCGTCCGCGAAGGAGGCCGCGCTGGCCGAGGAGAACGTCCAGCGCCACATGGACGGCAAGGAGATCCGGAAGGTCATCTTCGTCCCGGACCGGCTCCTGAACCTGGTCGTCGGTTGAGGGTAGGGATGCAAGAGTGCAAGAGTGCAAGATGCAAGAGTGCAAGAGTGCAAGATGCAGGAGTGCAGGAGGGCGGATCGGGGGGTGGTGAGCGCGTCGAACGGACCCCCGATTCGGGGTTGACATACGTCGGGCGCCCGTCTAGCTTAGAGTTCTCGCTGACGCGGGGTGGAGCAGTCTGGTAGCTCGCCGGGCTCATAACCCGGAGGTCGCGGGTTCAAATCCCGCCCCCGCTATTGGCAGAAGGCCGAAAGGCCCGCCCGCCCAAGTCGTATTCGCTGGGCGGGCTTTTCGTCGCAAAGACGCCCTCACGGGCGGAACTGCAGGTCGCCGAGCTGAGGAAACGGCTGAACGTAGCGGTAAGGCCAGGTAGCTCAGTTGGTAGAGCACGCGACTGAAAATCGCGGTGTCGACAGTTCGACTCTGTCCCTGGCCACTGGCGTAGGTCCGTAGCTCAACTGGCAGAGCACCGGTCTCCAAAACCGGCGGTTGGGGGTTCGAGTC
>JAWVYT010000396.1:0-2951 GCA_033722595.1 Longimicrobiales bacterium | reverse complement strand
GGCCACGACCCGGTCCTCCGTCTGGACCAGCTCCCGGACCCGGTCGAAGCCCGTGGGGTGGCGGGTCGCCGTGTGGGGATGGATCCCGGCCGTGGACCAGACCTCGAGGTCGCGAGCGATGCCCAGCGCCTTCTCGGCGTCTTCCTCGTCGGAGCCGACCACGACGAACCGGTCCACGCCGGCCTCTCGCGCGCGGGCCGCCACCGTGCTCGACTCCCCGACGAACCGCTCGTCGGTCAGATGGCAGTGGGTATCGAAGTACAACGGCCCGGCCCTACGCCCGGGCCTTGGCGGCCGAGGCGCCGCGGCTCTCGCCCGTCCGCTCCTCGATCTCCAGCAGCGCCGGCGAGGCGACGAAGATCGACGAGTACGTCCCGATCACCACACCGAGCATCAGGATCAGCGCGAAGTCGCGGATGATCGCGCCGCCCAGGATGAAGAGGGCGAGCAGGACGGCGAACGTGGTGCCCGACGTCATCACCGTACGGGGCAGGACCTCGTTGATGGACCGGTCGATGGTGAAGATGTAGGGGTCGCGCCGGTTCTTCCCCTTCAGGTTCTCCCGGATCCGGTCGAAGATCACGATCGTGTCGTTCAGCGAGTACCCGATGATGGTCAACACCGCGGCCACCGTGGGCAGGGAGACCTCGAGCCGGAGCGCCGAGATGAAGCCCAGCGTGATGGTGATGTCGTGGACGGTGGCGATGACCGCCGCCACACCGAACCGCCACTCGAACCGGAAGGCGAGGTAGATCAGCGTCAGAGCGAACGACATGAGGATCGCGAGGAGCGCCTTGGTCTGCAGCTCGTCGCCGATCTTCGGGCCGACCGCCTCCGTGCGGACCACGTCGAACGTGCCCGCGCCGAACTCGCCTTCCAGCAGCGTGGCGATGATCTCTGACGTCTCGGTCCCCTCCTCCGAGAACTCGGGGACCCGGATCAGGAACTCGTTCTCCCCGCCGAATCGGGTCACCTCGGAGCCCTGCAGCGAGCCGATGGCGCTGCGGACGTCGCTGATGGTGGTGGGCTCGTTGAACTCGATCTGGACCAGCGTCCCGCCGGTGAAGTCGACACCGTAGTTGACCCAGCCGGCGCCGGTCACGCCCCAGAAGAGCATGGAGGCGATGCTGATCGCCAGCACGACCGCGCTGACGACGTACGCGCTCCGGCGCTTCTCGATGAACTTGTAGTCCGCGTCCTGGAAGAACCGCATGTATGCCTCGGAGTCCCTTCGTTCAGATGCTGATGGGGTCGGTAGCGCTCTTCCGGTCCAGGTACAGGAGGAAGAACGTGCGCGTGACGTAGACCGCGCTGAAGAACGATGCCACGATCCCGATGGAGAGCGTGACGGCGAAGCCCTGGACGGGGCCGGTCCCGAACTGGAAGAGGATCAGCGCCGTGAGCAGCGTGGTCAGGTTCGAATCGACGATGGCCGACATGGCGTGCTTGAAGCCCTCGTCGGCGGCCGTCCGCGGCACCCGTCCCGCGTTGAGCTCCTCCCGGATCCGCTCGAAGATCAGGACGTTCGCGTCCACGGCCATCCCGACCGACAGGATCAGTCCGGCGATGCCCGGCAGCGTGAGGTTGGCCCCGAACGCCGCCAGTCCGCCCAGCACGAGCATGACGTACACGGCGAGCGCGCCCACGGCCAGCACACCGGCCACCCGGTAGTACCCGATCATCACGAAGACGACGAGCACGAGCCCCACCATCCCCGCCAGCTGCCCCTGGCTCACCGAGTCGGAGCCCAGCGACGGCCCCACGGTCCGCTCCTCCATGATCCGGAGCGGCGCGGGCAGCGCGCCGGCCCGGAGCACCAGCGCCAGGTCGTTGGCCTCCTCCAGCGGGGCCTGGCCCATCTGGATCTGGCCCTGCGCCCCGATCCGGCTCCGGATCACCGGCGCGCTCACCACCTCCTGGTCCAGCACGATAGCGATCAGCTCGCCGATGTTCTCCCCGGTCACCCGCTCGAAGATGCGACCGCCGCGGCGGGACAGCTCGAAGGAGACGATGGTCTCGTTGAACTGCTGCTCCTTCCCCGGCTGCGCGTTCTCCAGCTCCTCGCCCCGGAGGAACGGACGGTCCTCCAGCACCCACAGCGGACGGTACAGCTGGCCGCCCTGCCCCTGCGGCTCCTGGCCCCAGCGGAGCGTGGCGCCCCGGGGGATCGCACGCTCGACCTGCGGGTGCTGCAGCCACTCCGCCACCCGCTCGTAGTCCCGCTCCTCCACCAGCAGCTGCCCGTCCTGCCCGCTCTCCAGCAGCTGGGCCGTGAGCGGCCGGCGGGACGGCCGGGTCGGCACCGCCGCCGTGTCCGCCTGACCGGTATCGGCCGGCGCCGCGACCGTGTCCCCGAACAGGAGCTGCTCCACCGTCTCCGTGTCCTGATCCTCGGGCGCGGCTCCGGCGGCGTCCTCGCCGAACGCCTGGAGCACCGCCCGGTCCATCCGCGGCAATGCGTTCCGGAACGCCTGGTACTCCTGCCCCGACTGGACCAGGTAGAACTGGAGGAACGCGGTCTGGCGCAGGATGTCCTTGGCCCGCTCCTCGTCCTGGATCCCGGCCAGCTCCACGATGATCCGGTCCTGGCCCGCCTTCTGGATGATCGGCTCCTCGACGCCGAACTCGTCGATCCGGGTCCGGATGATCTTGAGCGCCCGGTCCGTGGCGTCCGCGCGGCTCTCGGGGGTCATGGTGCCCTCGGTGTCCTCGACCTCCAGCACCAGGTGCATCCCGCCCTGGAGGTCGAGCCCGAGGCTCACCCCGTTGTTGTAGAGGTACCAGCCGCACACGGCCAGGACCGCGGCGATGACGATGATCCGGCCTCTGAGACTGCTGAACATGCGTTTCTATGCCCTCTGGTGGACGGCGTGGCGGGCACCCGGCCCGTCACGCTCAAAGACGGGAAAAGGTGACGGCGCGCCGGCCGGTTGTCAACGTTCGGCGCCGGC
>JAWVYT010000395.1:0-2958 GCA_033722595.1 Longimicrobiales bacterium | reverse complement strand
GTACCGCGGGCACCTCGAGGTCGCCGGCCAGGACGACCCCACCGAGCCGATCGATGTCGAGCGGCTCCGGGAGCAGGTCGGTCCGAAGCAGCTCAGCCTCTTCTAGACGCCCGGCCCCTCGCGCTACAGCCCGAACAGCCGCAGCACGTCGTTCGCGAGCGCCCAGACCATGATGGCGACCACGAGCACCAGCCCGACCTGGCTCAGCCGCATCCGCTGCTCCAGGCTCAGCGCCCGGCCGCGGATCCCCTCCACCGCCAGGAACACGAGCTGGCCGCCGTCCAGGATCGGGATCGGGAGCAGGTTCAGGATCGCGAGGTTGATGGAGAACAGCGCCATGAAGTTCAGGAACGCGTCGAACCCGATCTGGACCACCCGCTCGCTGATCTGGTAGATCAGGATCGGGCCGCCCACGTCCCGGGGCGACTCCTCGCCCGTGAACAGCCCGCCCAGGTAGTCCATGATCGCGACGGTGATCTCCCATGTCCGCTCGCCGCCATAGACGAACGCCCGGACGGGGCCCATGTGGTTCCGGGGGTAGGCGTCGTACGGGGACTCGGCCGAGGCGACGCCGATCCGGCCGACCACCAGCGCGCCCCCGGCCACCTCCAGCGGCTCGGGCGTCACAGTGAGCTCGACCCGGTCGCCGCCCCGCTCCACGACGATAGGCGTGGCCTGACCCGGACGGGCCTCGATCCGCAGGACCATCTCCTGCCACCCGGGGACCGGCTCGCCGGCGACCTCGATCACCCGGTCGCCTGTACGGACGCCCGCCCGGTCGGCCGGCGACCCGTCCGTCACGGCGCCGAGCGTCGCGGACATGTCCAGGCGGGGCCCGACGGCGCTGACCAGCGCGGACCGGGCGCTGTCGTCCTCGGGCACCGGCACGGTCACGGCGGCACCGGTCCCGAGCTCGAGCCGGATCGTGTCGGTGGCCGTGATCAGCGCGCGCTCCACGTCGGACCAGTCGGCGACGAGGTCGCCGTTCACGCTCCGGACCCGGGCGCCTATGGGCAGGTCGGCCAGCGCCACGGTCTCCGGGCCGAGCAGGCTCTCGTGCACCTCGCCCACCACCGGCTCGGGCGCCTCGCGGACGCCCCAGCCCATGGCGATGACGGCGAACAGCAGCCACGCGAACAGCACGTTCATGATCACGCCCGCGGAGATGACCAGCGCGCGGACGGGCAGCGATTTCGACTCGAAGTCGCGGCCCTCGGACCGGGCCTCGGCCGCGTCGTGCTCGCCGCCCTCCAGCGCCTCCATGTCGTCCATGCCCGCCATCCGGACGTAGCCGCCCAGCGGAAGCCACGCGATGACGTACTCCGTCTCGCCGCGGGTGAACCCGAACATCTTGGGCCCGAGCCCGATGGAGAAGCGGGGCACCTCGATGTTCGCCCACTTGGCCGTGGCGAAGTGCCCCAGCTCGTGGACGAAGATCAGCACGCCCAGGATGACGATGGTGGCGATGATCGTGATCAAGCTCACTGCGCGGTGCCTCTCCTGCCTGTCCCCTCAATGAACGCTCGGGCCCGGTCCCGGGCCTCCGCGTCGGCGGCGCGGACGGCCTCCAGCGAGTCGGCCGGCCGGACCTCGCACGCGTCCAGCGTCCGGTCGATGACCGCCGGAATCTCTACGAACCCGAGCGTCCCGTCCAGGAACGCCGCAACGGCCTCCTCGTTGGCGGCGTTGTAGACTGCAGGCGCGGTGCCGCCGGCCCGGCCCGCGCGCTCGCCGAGCCGGAACGTCGGGAACCGGTCGTGGTCGATCGGCTCGAACGTGAGCGGGCTCGCGGCCACCGGGTCCCACGGCTTCACGCCGTCCTCGACACGGTCGGGGTGCGTCAGCGCGTACAGGATCGGCAGCTCCATGGTCGGGAACCCCATCTGGCTGAGCACGCTGCCATCCTCGAACTCGACCATGCTGTGGATGATCGACTGCGGGTGGATCACCGCCTCCAGCCGGTCGTAGTCCAGCCCGAACAGGAAGTGGGCCTCGATCAGCTCCAGCGCCTTGTTCGCCAGCGTGGCGCTGTCGATCGTGATCTTCGCGCCCATGTCCCAGGTCGGGTGCTGCAGCGCGTCCCGCGGCGTGACCGCCTCGAGCTCCGACGCCGACCGCTCCCGGAACGGGCCGCCCGACGCGGTCAGGATCAGCCGGCGGACGCCGACCGCCTCGCCGCCCGGCAGGCACTGCAGGATCGCGCTGTGCTCGCTGTCCACCGGGATCAGCTCGCCGCCGCCGCGCTCCAGCGCCCGCATGACCAGCGGCCCGCCGGCCACCAGGCTCTCCTTGTTCGCCAGCGCCAGCCGTTTCCCGGCCTCCAGCGCCGCCAGCGTCGCCTCGAGACCGGCGGACCCGACCACGGCGTTGACCACGATGTCGGCCTCGGGGTGGCCTGCCGCGCGGGTCAGCCCGTCAGGGCCCGTGACCCAGTCGTCGGGGATGCCCGCGGCGCCATCGGTCAGCGCCACGAGGTCCGGGGCCCACGTGGCCACCTGCCGGGCCAGCCGCTCATCGTCCCGGTGCGCCGTCAGCGCGACCACCCGGAACCGGTCGGTGTGACGGGCCAGCACGGCGAGCGTGCTCCGGCCGATGGAGCCCGTGGAGCCGAGGATCGCGACGCCGACCCGGTCGTCCGTCATCCGGCCCGCCCCCGAACCGTCGCTACCACGGGGCCGCGCCGGGCAGGATCAGCGCCAGCCAGCCGTACGACGCAGGGATGGTGAAGATCAGCGAGTCCATCCGGTCGAGCACCCCGCCGTGGCCCGGGAAGAACGTGCCCGAGTCCTTCACGCCGGCCTCCCGCTTCCACGCGCTCTCGGCCAGGTCGCCCAGCTGCGACAGCCCGCTGATCAGGAGCCCGCCGACCGCGCAGAGGAACGCCAGCCCCTCGAGCCCGAGCCAGAGCCCGAAGACCAGCTCGCCCATGATCCAGCCGCCCAGCGTGCCGCCGAGCAG
>JAWVYT010000394.1:0-2994 GCA_033722595.1 Longimicrobiales bacterium | reverse complement strand
GTTCGGGTATGCCGTCCCGGGATTCATCGCGGCCGCTCTCTCGGCCGTGAACGGTGTGGCCGCGATCTTCTTCCTGCCGGAGTCGCCCCGGGTGCGCGGCCGGGACCGGGAGCGGACGGAGCCGGCCCAGGCGGCGTCGCTCCGGCGCTGGGCGAAGAACCTGGCCAGCTATCCGCTCGGCCTCCTCCTCCTGGTGTACTTCCTGGCCATCATGTCGTTCACGGCCATGACCTCGGTGCTGGCACTGTTCGCCGAGCGGGCCCACGCGATGGACGCGCTGGACATGGGGATCATCTTCTCGACCGCCGGCGGGACCACCGTGGTGGTGCGCGGGATGATCGTCGGGTGGCTGGCGAAGCAGTACGGCGAGCGTCGCATCGTGCAGGCCGGGACGCTGGTCCTGTCGGCGAGCCTGCTGACCATCCCGCTGGTCCCGAACGAGATCGTGATGTTCGCGCTGGTCCCGTTCTGGGCGCTGGCCACGGGCCTCACCTTCCCGTCGCTGGCCAGCCTGGTCTCCCAGGCGACCGACGCCGATTCCCAGGGTGCCATGCTGGGCGGCCAGCAGGTGGTGGGCGGGATCGGACGCGTCCTGGGACCCGTCTGGGCCGGCGCGCTCTTCGAGTCGCTGGGGATCCGGATCCCGTTCTACGTCGGCGCGGCGCTCGTGGCCGTCGCCGTCGTGCTCGCCCTCGGGATCCCGGACGCGAAGTACCGGAAGCGGCGGACGGAGGAGAGCGGCGCGGAGAGCCCGCCGGCCGGAGTCGCCTAGCGTCCCCGACCCCGGCATCGACCGGCCGGTGCCCCGACGTCCCGCGGGCTCGGGCATACGGAGACGCCGCCCCCAGCCTTGCGGTCATGGGGCCGCGCATTTATATCCCGGGCCTATGACCTTCGTGACTGGTTTCCTGATCTGGCTCGCCCTCGGCATCGTCGCGGGGCTGGTGCTCCGGACGGTGTACCGTGGCCCGACGACGACGACCTTCCTGAGCATCTTCTTCGGTGTAACGGGCGCGTTCATTGGCGGCATGCTGGGCGTGGCGCCGTACGTGACGCACGACCCGACACCGCTCCGGACCGGCGCGCTGATCGGCGCCGTGCTGGGCGCGCTGCTCTTCCCGTTCATCTACCACCTCGTGGCGAGGAAGGCCCTCTAGCCACGGTGATCCCCATCGAGGGGAGTCCATGAAAGCGGTCGTGATCACGGAGCCCGGCCCGCCGGACGTGCTCCGGGTCGAGGAGGTCCCCGACCCCGAGCCCGGAGACGGCGAGATCCGCGTGCGGGTGGAGGCCACCGCCGTGAACCGGGCCGACATCATCCAGCGACGGGGCCACTACCCCGCGCCCGACGACTGGCCCGACGATATCCCCGGCCTCGAGTACGCCGGCGTAGTGGACGCGGTCGGCCCCAACGTCAGCGTCTGGGACGTCGGGGACCGGGTCATGGGGCTGGTGGGCGGTGGCGGGTACGCCGAGTACGTGGTGGTCCCGGCCGACGAGGCCATCGCCGTTCCCGACGGCTACTCGCCGGAGGAAGCCACCGCCATCCCCGAGGCCTTCATCACCGCCGACGACGCGCTGGAGATGCGCATGGGGCTTCGGGGCCGCGAGACGCTGCTGATCCACGCCGTGGGCAGCGGAGTGGGCACCGCGGCGCTCCAGCTGGCCAGGGCCATCGGCGCCACCGTCATCGGCACGTCCCGATCCGCGTGGAAGCTGGAGCGGGCCCGGGAGATGGGCCTCGACGTCGCCATCGACACCTCCGGCAACGGCGGGTTCGCGGAGCCGGTCCTGGACGCCACCGCGCGACGCGGCGTGAGCGCGGTCCTCGACCTGGTCGGCGGGCCGTACGTCGAGGAGGACGTGAAGTGCGTCGGCTACCTCGGGCGGATCGTGCTGATCGGGCTGACCGGCGGGAGGACGGCGGAGCTCGACCTCGGGACCCTGCTGAAGAAGCGGGTCACGCTGGTCGCGTCGGTGCTCCGGACCCGGCCGCCGGCCGAGAAGGCGGCTGCGGCCCGTACGTTCGAGGAGACCGTGCTGCCGCTGCTGCGGCGCGGGGCCGTACGGCCCGTGATCCACGAAGTCGTGCCCATGGCGGACGTGGTCCGCGCCCACGAGCTGGTGGAGTCCAACGAGACGTTCGGGAAGGTGGTGCTGCGCTGGTAGCCGGCCTCCGGCACCTCAGCCGCTGCCGACCGGCTGCCCCTCGACCGAACGCCCTTCCGCCCGCCGGGCGTCCGCCCACTCCTTCACCGCCCTGACCCCACCCTTGAACGAGTAGGCCTCGTAGCCCGCCTGCTGCATCTTCTCGGCGAGGTGCGCCGACTGGATCCCGTGGCCGCAGTACAGGACGTATTCCCGGTCCCGGTCCAGCTTGCGGAACCCCTTCAGCAGCTCCCACTCGTCGCGCCGCTCGGCGCCGGGAGCGTGCCAGTGCCGGTACTCCGACGCGGGCCGGCAGTCCAGCACCACCGCGTCGTCGGGGATCCGGTCCGTGAAGAGGTACTCGGCCACCAGGTCCGTGGACGTGAGCGACCGGAGGTCCAGCACGCGGCGGTCGGCGACGGCCTGCTCGACCACGCCCAGGTCGAGCTCCGCCTCCTCGGCCGCGACCGAGAGCACCGACGCGGAGGTCACCGGCCGACCCGGCGCGATGGCGCAGTACTCCTTCACCTGCTCCGAGAGCCCGGCCGTCCCCACCATCCGGGCCCGATCGATGATCTCTTCCTTGTCGAAGCCGAGCAGCGGACGGAAGACCGGGAGGTCCGCCGCCGGCTCGATGGCCCGGAGGTTCGCCAGCGTCTGCGACGAGACCTGACCGACCGCCTCGCCCGTAATGATCGCCTGGGCCCCGACCTTCTCGCCGACCATCGACGCCGCCCGGTACATCAGCCGCTTCAGGACGACCTGCCAGTACTGCTCGCGCGTGTGGTGCCGGATCTCGTCCAGCGGGCCCCCGAAGTCCACCACGTGCAGCTTCGGGCGGGTGCC
>JAWVYT010000393.1:0-3006 GCA_033722595.1 Longimicrobiales bacterium | reverse complement strand
CGCCAGGATCCCGATGACCGGCCCGCCACTGCCCCACCGGGCGACGAACGCCGTGGGCATGCCCGCCACGCCCCGCTCCACGGCGAACCCCTCCTGCGCCAAGTAGCCCGTCAGGGCGTCAGCGCTCTCGTGCTCCCGGAGCGCGGTCTCCGCCAGCCGCCAGAGCTGGCCGCTGAGCGCGGTCAGGGTGCCCGACCGTTCGTCGACCTCCGCCCAGGCGCTCTGCCGGAGGTGCTGGACGTCCTGGGCGGCGCCGGCCGTCGGGGTGAGAGGCGCCGCAGCGAAAACGAAGAACAGGAGCAGAGCTGGCGCGGCCGCAGGGAAGATGACGGGTCGCGACGAGGTCCGTCGGTTCATGAGTGATCTCCGAGTACAGGTGGGTCCTGGACCCGGATTGTGGAACGGTCGGGCCTGCGCGCGCAATTCGTCTGGATCGGGGCGCACGTGAATGCACCCCGATACGTGTCGCGAGTGCTCGGTCCACAAGCTGGGCTCCCGTCTCCCGGACGTGTCGACCGCATTGCGCTCGTATCATCGGCCCACGTAGTTTACTCATTATGAGTGAGCCGTGACTCACCAATATCGCAGGAATCCGCCTCAGACTCCCCCAACGCACCAATGAACGGCCCATCCAGCACTACGCTCCGGGCGCCGGCCGGCCGGGGTGTCGCACGGGCCCCTGTTGCGGTCCTGGCCGCGACGCTCGTCCTCGGCGGCTGCTCCGACGGACCGACCGAGCCGACGGTGACAACCGTGGAGGTTACATCACCGATCGGTGACGTGATGGCGGCGGGACGCTCGGTCCCGCTCACGGCGGTGGCGCAGACGGCGTCGGGCGACCCGGTCTCGGGGCAGGCATACGACTGGGAGTCGTCGGACCCCTCGGTGGCCACGGTCGACGGAACCGGCCGGGTGGCCGGTGTGGCGGCGGGAAGCGCCACGATCACCGCCACTACGGGGGAGGCGAGCGGTAGCCTGACCCTGCGGGTAGTGGAAGCGGACCTGGAGACGATCCAGGTGCTCCTCGACGACATTTACACGGCCAGCCTCGTGGCGAACCTCGGCAGCGGATCCGGTGACGCCGTGGCCGAGGCCCTCGATTCGTGCGCCACCGCGCTGGTCGACGGGGACGTCCTCGGCCTGGACGAGTGTCTGCAAACGATCCAAGACGAGACGTCCAGCGACCCGACGGATCAGGCCCTGCTGGCCGTGCTCGGGGTCATCACCGAGCGGTCCGCCCAGCTGCTGAATCTGTAATTCCCTCCAAAACCACGGGGTGATCCATGAACGCCGCAATCTCGCACCGTTTCCTGGTCCTGGGTCTTGCCTTAGTCGTCACGACCGCGCTGGGTACGGCGCCCGTGGCGGGACAGGAGACCTACGAGGCCTGCTATGTCCCTGACGTCGGCGCCATCTACCTCATCAATCAGACCGGGCTACCGACCGAGTGTCTGGACGCCGCGCACGTAGCCTTCAGCTGGACGGACGGCGGGGCGGTCGTCACCGATCACGGCAACCTCACGGGTCTGGCCGATGACGACCATCCGGCGTACGTCCGCGAGGGGGAGGCGGCGGGCGGGGATCTCGGCGGGACGTTTCCAACTCCTTCGGTGGCGGCCCTCCAGGGCAACGCCGTGGCCACGACGGCCCCCTCGGATGCGGAGGTGTTGACCTGGAGCGCGACGAGTGGCCAGTGGGAGCCGCAAACTCCGCCCTCGGGTGTGACCGACCACGGGCTGCTCACCGGCCTCGGTGACGACGATCACGGCCAGTACCTGCTGGTAGACGGCATCCGGAGTACCACGAATGGTCTGGCGGTCAGCGGGACGTTCGGGACCGGCACGATCCCCGTGGAGGGAGGCGGTGTGCGGATGATGTGGTATCCTGCCAAGGCGGCGTTTCGAGCGGGCGAGGCTGGCACGACGTCGTCCTGGGACGACGTGAACATCGGGGACCATTCTGCCGCGTTCGGCAATGCCACCACCGCGAGCGGTGATTTCGGCGCCACAGCAGTGGGCAGCGGCACGACAGCGAGCGGGGACTACGGCTCGCTGGCCGGCGGCAGCCTCACCACGGCCAGTGGTGTCAGCGCCGTGGCCCTGGGGGGCGGAACGACGGCCACCGGCATCCGGTCGACTGCCCTGGGGTACCAGACCACGGCCCAGGCCACCGGGTCCCTGGTGCTCGGTCAGTGGAACGTCATTGCGGGGGACATGACCAGCTGGCTGCTGACGGACCCGCTCCTGGTCGCCGGGAACGGCTCAGGGAGCAGCAGCAGGTCCAACGCCCTCACCCTGTTCAAGAATGGCGACCTCACGATCGCCGGGACCCTCACGGAGACTTCGGATCGGCGCCTCAAGGTCGGGATCGAGTCTCTCGGGCCCGTGCTCGACGAGCTGGACCAGCTCCGTCCCGTGCGGTTCCGGTTCCGGGAGGGGACCGGCCATCCGGGCGAGACGCAGATCGGACTGATCGCGCAGGACGTGGCCGATGCGTTCCCTGAGCTGGTCGCGACCGGGGCCGAGGGGTACCTGAGCCTGGCATACCCGAAGCTGACGGCGGTCCTGCTCCGCGGGATGCAGGAGCAGCAGGCGGAGTTGGAAGCGAAGGATGCAGAGCTGGAGGCATTGCGGGCGAGAACGAACCGTCTGGAGACCCGGAACGAGGAGCTCACGGCCCGTCTGGACCGGCTCGAGACCGTCGTGGCAGAGCTACGGGGCGGCCGCCGGCCCTAGCTGTCGGGGCCCGTCCAGCCCCGTCGGCCGCGGCCCCGGGCAAGGGGAGGGACCGCCCCGCGGCCGCCCGTGGGGGTCAGGGGCCGGGCCGCTGAGACTCTCAGCGGTCGCTGACCACGTGGAGGTCGGACTCCCGGTTGCACAGGGCCGCTCCCCGCCCGCATCGTGGACATCCACAGCCGTACCGACCCACCTGGTTCCCCGGAGTCCGTCATGACCCGAGTCCCGGTTCGTCCGCGAGCGCGGACCGTCCCTGTCGCGACCCTCCTCG
>JAWVYT010000392.1:0-3007 GCA_033722595.1 Longimicrobiales bacterium | reverse complement strand
GTTGACGCGGTAGGCGGTGCCGCTCACCGTGACAGGCGGCCTTCGGCCGCAATACGCCCGCTGCGCGGGCAACAGGCTCGCCCCTTCGAGGGCTCGCAACAGGCGGCCTCGGGCCGCAGGCGTACGGAACGGAAAGGACACGGACGTGGCATTCAAGGACACGGATACGGGCAGGGGCGCGGACGCGGGCACGGACGCGGACACCGGCACGGGGTGGGGCGCGGAGATCGCGGAGGCGGACCTGCGGCTGGCGGAGGAGCTGCAGGCGGGGTACGAGGCGATCATCCGGGAGCTGCGGAAGCTGATCGTCGGGCAGGACGACGTGATCGAGCACCTGCTGCTCTCGCTGTTCGTGGGCGGGAACTCACTGATCGTGGGGGTGCCCGGGCTGGCGAAGACGCTGCTGATCCACACGCTGGCCCGGGTGCTGAACCTGGAGTTCAGCCGGATCCAGTTCACGCCGGACCTGATGCCGAGCGACATCACGGGCACGGACCTGGTCCAGGAGGACCCGGAGACCGGGCGCCGGGAGATGGTGTTCGTGCCGGGGCCGGTGTTCGCGAACATCGTGCTGGCCGACGAGATCAACCGGACGCCGCCGAAGACGCAGGCGGCGATGCTGGAGGCGATGCAGGAGCACCGGGTCACGGTCCAGGGGCGGACGTACCCGCTGGAGGAGCCGTTCTACGTCTTCGCCACGCAGAACCCCATCGAGCTGGAGGGGACGTACCCGCTCCCGGAGGCCCAGCTCGACCGGTTCATGTTCGAGATCGTGATCGAGCACCTGCCGGAGGCCGAGGAGCTCGAGGTGGTCCGGACCACCACGGCGATCATCGACCCGACGTTCGAGCACGTCGTTACGGGCGACGACCTGCTGTCGTTCCAGCGGCTGGTCCGGAAGGTGCCCGTCTCCGAGCCCGTGCTGCGCTACGCGGTGGCGCTGGCCCGGGCGACGCGGCCGGACCCGGAGGCCGACGACTCCCTGGACTTCGTCCGGCGCTGGGTCAGCTACGGCGCCAGCGTGCGCGCGGCGCAGTACCTGACGCTCGGCGCGAAGGCGCGGGCGCTGACCCGCGGCCGGACCCACGTCGCGTTCGACGACATCCGGGCGCTGGCCCACCCCGTCCTCCGGCACCGGGTGCTGCTGAACTTCCACGCGGAGTCGGAGCGGGTGACCACGGACGACGTGATCGACCGGCTGCTGGAGGCGGTGGAGCCGCCGAGGTCGGGGATGTGAAGAGGGCGAGAGTGCAAGATGCAAGATGCAAGAGTGCAAGAGTCTAGAGTCTAGAGTCTAGAGACTAGAGTCTGGAGAGGGAGAGGGAGAGGGGTATGGTGGAGTTCAGGGGTGTTGGGGTGAGGCCGGTGGGGGAGGGGGATTTCGAGAGGGTGGCGCGGATGCGGGCGGAGCTGTGGCCGGAGGGTACGGTGGCGGAGCATCGGGCGGAGCTGCCGACGTGGGTCGCGGCGGAGGGGACGTGTGCGTACGTGGCGGAGCTCCCGGTCGACGGAAGGCTCGAGGTCGTGGGGTTCCTGGAAGGGCGGCTCCGGTCGCACGCGGACGGGTGCGCCACGGCGCCGGTCGGGTACCTGGAGGGGTGGTACGTGGTCCCGTCGCACCGACGGCAGGGGGTGGGCCGGGCACTCTTCGACGTCTTCGAGGGGTGGGCGCGGGCCCGGGGGTGCCGGGAGCTGGCGTCGGACACGTGGCCGGAGAACGCGGGTAGCATCGCGGCCCACCGTCGCCTCGGGTTCGAGGAGGTGGACCGGGTGGTGACGTTCCGGAAGTCACTGTACACGGGGATCCGGGTGCCGCCGAGCGCCCGGCCGCCCCTGAGCTGGGACCAGGAGTAGGAGCGCGCATGCCGGCCATCAACCCGAGGACCGCGACGCCCGGCTTCCTCGACCCCGCCACGCTGGCGCGGATCGACAACCTGGAGCTGCTGGCCCGGACGGTGGTGGACGGGTTCATCACGGGGCTCCACCGGTCGCCGTACCTCGGGCTGTCCATCGATTTCGCGGAGCACCGGCCGTACAACCCCGGCGACGACCCCCGGCGGATCGACTGGAAGCTCTGGGCGCGGACCGACCGGTACTACGTGAAGGAGTTCGAGGCGGAGACCAACGCCAACTTCACCGTCCTGCTCGACGTCTCCGCGTCCATGGACTTCGGCAGCGGGGAGCTGACCAAGCTCGACTACGCCCGCTACCTGGCCGCGTGCCTCGCCTATTTCTCGCGCCAGCAGCGCGACCGGGTCGGGCTCGTCACCTTCGACGACGCGGTCCGGGCGTTCGTCCCGCCCTCCGCCCGGCACCTCGACATCGTGCTCCAGACGCTGGATCGGGTTTCGAGTTCGAGTTCGATTTCGAGTTCGAGTTCGAGTTCGATTTCGATTTCGATTTCGAGGGAGGGGACGGTTTCGGGCACGGGATCGGGCGCGAGCGCGGGAGTGGACGGGGTGGGGCTGGCAGCGGCGGTGGACCACTTGGCGGATCGGATCCGGCGGCGGGGGATCGTCGTGCTGATCAGCGATTTCTATGAGGAGCCGGACCGGGCGGTGGAGGCGGTGAAGCAGCTGGTGTTCCGGGGCAACGACGTGATCGTCTTCCACGTCCTGGACCCGGCGGAGATCGAGTTCCCGTTCGACGAGGCGAGCCACTTCGTGGACAAGGAGACGGGGGACCGGATCCCGGTCGTGCCGGAGACGATGCGAGAGCGGTACCGTCAGCTCATCGACCGGCACATCGCGCGTCTGGCCCGGGGGTTCAGCCGGGAGCGGATCGACTACTCGATGTTCGACACGTCCACGCCTCTGGACTACGCGCTGTTCAAGTACCTCTCCGACCGCCAGCAGCTGAGCCGGGTGCGCTGAGCCATGCCGTTCGCCTTCCTCGCCCCCGTCTTCCTGGCCGGCCTCGCGGCGCTCGCGGTGCCCGTGCTCATCCACCTGTCGAGCCGGCCCCGGAAGCGGACGGTGGAGTTCCCGTCGCTGATGTTCCTCGAGCG
>JAWVYT010000391.1:0-3009 GCA_033722595.1 Longimicrobiales bacterium | reverse complement strand
GAAGGCCGGCACCACACCCCCCGATTTCGTGGCCCGCCGGAGCTGGGGCCCGAGCTCGGCCTCGGCACGGGCCTGGATCCCCAGCCACCGGACCGCCGTCCCCTCGCCCGCACCCTCCGCGGGCGGGGCCAGCGGACCCAGCAGACCCGACCCGAGCACGTAGAAGGACGCCGTCGCACGCCATACCGTCTCCACCACGTGCCCGACCCGCCGCTCCTCCACGGGCTCCAGGAAGCCGTGGTCCGCCAGCCGTCGGACGTGGTAATTCACCTTCTGCGGCGTCTCGTCCAGCCGCCGGGCAAGCTCCGCGGCGGAAGCCGGATCCCGCGCAGAATCCATCACGCGCAGACGCAGCGGGTGGAGCAGCACCTCCGCCCGTTTCAGGTCGTCGACCACATCGATCCGGTCGTTCATACAGATATATTTTTGCCTACAGGAACGTTTGTCAACACGGAGCTGTCCGGAACGGGTTGACGCGCCGCCGGTCGCGACATTCTGTTGCGAGCATGCGCACGCTCTACTCGTATCTGCTCTGGGCCGTGATCGGTGTGCTGGCGATCGCGTGGCTGCCCGTGCTGGCGATGATCTTCGTTCTGACCGCCCCGTTCGACCCCGGTCGGTACGCGGCCGGGCGGTGGTTCAGACGGTCGGCCGTGGCGGCCGTGAAGCTGATTCCTTCGTGGGACTTCAGCACGGAGGGGGTGGTGATCGAGGATCCGCGTCGTCCGTACGTAGCAGTGGCGAACCACGAGTCGCTCGCGGACATCTTCCTGCTCAGCCACCTGCCGTGGGAGATGAAGTGGCTGTCGAAGGAGGCGGTCTTCCGGATCCCCATCATGGGCTGGATGATGCGGATGGCGGGAGACATCGCGGTGCGTCGCGGGGACCGGGGCAGCCGAGCGGAGGCGCTGGAGCAGATCCACGACCGGCTCGACAAGGGCGTGACGGTGATGATCCTTCCGGAGGGCACGCGGTCGCCGGACGGGCGGCTGCAGCGGTTCCGGAACGGTGCGTTCCGGGTCGCGGTCCAGCGTCAGCTGCCGATCCTTCCGATCGCGGTGGCGGGGACGCGTGATGCGATGGCGAAGCACTCGCCGGTATTCCACCGAGCCCGGGCCATCGCGCGAGTCTTGGAGCCGGAGGAGACGGTGGGGCTGACGCTGGATGACGTGCCCGCGCTGCGGGACAGGGTCCGGGACCGGATCCGTGCCGCGCGGGACGAGCTTCGGGCGCGTCTGGAGTAGGCGGTCGGGCGTCCAGGGGCGACCGCCCTGACCCGCGCCGGGTCCGGCCGCAGCGGCGGCCCCGGCGCGGCGGGCGTTGCCGGGGGTCAGATCCAGCCGGCGCCGAGCGCGATGAAGAGGAGGGCGAACGCCCCCATGAGTCGCGGGACGGTGTGGGTCGGGCGGGTCAGGAGGTGGAGCGTCAGAACGGCGCCGATCGGGGTCGCGAACGCGTAGATCACGAAGAAGGTCATGAAGACTTCCTGGATCCATACTCCCAGGAGTCGCATCGGCGCGAGGGCCGCGAGTCCGACGTCCTGGAACGCGGGGGCCGCCACGTTCTCCACCAGGTCCACGGCAATGAACATCAGGGCGAAGACGGCCCCCACCTCGAGGTAGAGACGGGCCTCCTCCCTGGCCCGGCGGCGGAACGGGGCCAGGACGGGCCCGGTGATCCCCCGGACGAGGAGGGCCGGGGGCGAGCCGGGCCGGTTGTAGTAGTAGAAGAGTCGGAGCCGGTGGCTCCACCGGAGGAACGCACCCGCCAGGGGCACGCGGTCCAGCCACCCCGCGGCGCCCCCGAGCAGTGTCACGGCGATGAGGGCGGTGATGGCGAACACGCCCTCGGGCCCGCCGTCGGTTCCGGTGAGCGCGCCCAGGGCCGCGCCGGCCACCATGAGGACCACGACATCACCGGCGATCCGTAGCCCTCGCCGCCAGGCCGGAAGCGCGAACCAGCGGGTGGTCCACGCCGGCGGCTCGTTGAGCACGTCGTCGGCCAGCGGCGGCATGAAGGCCAGCTCCAGCGGCGGCCGCCCGTCCCGCTCCCTGCGCTCCTGCTGGAGGTTGTGGTAGCGGACCATCCGCCGGACTCTGCGCCCGTCGAGGAGCCACCATACGAGCAGCCCGCCGCCGGTGAGGAGCATGAGGATCCCGGTGCCGGGCCGCTCGAGGTAGAAGCGGTGCCCACCGGCCCAGCCGAAGACCAGCCACAGGAAGAGGGCCACGCCGGTGTTCTTGCGCCGGTAGGCGTACAGGTCCTCGAGGACCTCCTGCGCGAAGTCCGGATTGACGGGCCGGCGTTCGTCCGGCGGACCCTGTCGGCGGGCGACACCGCTTCCGGGCTTCGGGTCGGCGAGCTCCTCCCTGAGGCGGCGGAGCCGGTCCTCCGGACTCTGCTGGCCTTTCATTTCCGGCTTCCTCGTCCGTTCCAAGGGATCGCGTTCCGGCGCCTGGTAATCATACGGTGTCGGCGGCGTTTCCGCCGCATTGCTCGGCGCTCGTCCATCGACCTCAAGTCGGGGGCGGTGTCGGCCGATACTGACCCACGGCTGCGGCGATGCATGCGACCTGGAGGACTACGTGACGGATCCGAGGCAGACATCCACTCCCGAGGCCGGCCCGTCGGGCGCGGGCGAAGTCCGGACCGGGACGTTCGGGGCGTCTGCAAACCGCTACCGTCAGCTCCTGGAGACGCTTCCCGACGGCGTCTTTCTGACGGACCTCGAGGGCCGGGTGATGGGGGTCAATGCGGCCCTTTGCCGGATCCTCGGCCGAGAGCGGTCGGAGGTCGAGGGCCACTCGTTCATCGAGTTCGTCGCTCCCCGCAGTCGCGACCGGGTGCTCGCCCGGCAGCGGAGCCGGGCGGACGCGGACGACGCGCGCATCGAGCTCTGGATCCAGCGGCCGGGCGGGGAGGAGCGGCGAATCGAGGCCCGGTCCGCGCTGGTCCGGGACGAGGGGACGCCCATCGGGACGCAGGGCGTCGTTCGGGACATCACGGAAG
>JAWVYT010000390.1:0-3012 GCA_033722595.1 Longimicrobiales bacterium | reverse complement strand
GAGCTCACGGCGGCGCTGGCGGCCGCGCTGGAGTCGGCGGTCCGGGAGTACCCCACGCAGTACCTGTGGCACCATCGTCGCTGGAAGACGCGGCCGCCGGAGGAGGCGCCCCGGCCGCCGGGGAACGGCGCGGGGGACGCATCGGTATAAACGGGGCCGGCACACACGGAGAGGAATGGGGCGCAGCGTGATATACATCTGCATACCGGCCTACAACGAGGAGCGGACCATCGGGGTCGTCCTCTGGAAGGTCCGCGAGGTCATGGCGGAGTTCGAGCGGGACTACGAGGTCCTGGTGGTGGATGACGCGTCCACCGATGGCACGGCCGACGTCATGGAGCCCTACGCGCGGGTCATGCCGCTCCGCGTCCGCCGCCACGACCGGCGCCGCGGTTATGCCGCGTCGCTGGAAGCGCTCGTTCGGGCGGCGTCGGACCGCACGTCGTACCCCAAGCGGGACGTGATCGTGACGCTCCAGGCGGACCTCACGGACGAGCCGGCCGACATCGTGACGCTGGTGAAGCGGATCGAGGGCGGCGCCGACGTGGTCACCGGCCGGGTCCACCTCGAGACCGACGAGACGCCGCGGCTCCTGCGCTGGACGCGGCGGGCGTGGCACGGCGTGCTGCGGCGGCTCCGGGGTGGTGAGGTGGAGGGCGACCTGCTGTCCGGGTTCCGGGCGTATCGCATCCTGCCGCTCCGGAAGGCGCTGGAGGAGGTCGGGGATGGCCCGCTCCTGACCACCGACGGCTGGGCGGCCAACGCCGAGCTGCTGGAGAAGGTGGTCCCACACTCGCGGCGGACCGAGGCCGTCGACGTGCACGTACGGTACGGCCGGCAGCAGCGCGCCAGCCGGTTCCACCCGATCCGGGTCTCCCGGGAGCTCGCGGGGCTCGTGGGCCGCCCGACCGCCAGGAGCTCGGCCTGACGGGCATGCTGCGCATCCTGCTGTGCGTGGCGGTCCTGGCCGTCGCGTCCGACGCTTCCGCCCAGGCGGTCCCGCCGGTCCCGTTCGGCCCCGGCGAGCGGGCCGAGTACGCCGTGTCGCTGGGCGTCTTCGGGAACGTGGGCCACGGCGCCATGGAGGTCGTGGGGATCGAGGATGTCCACGGCCACCCCACGTACCACCTCCGGTTCGACCTGGAGGGCCGGGTCACCTTCGCGAAGGTGGACGACACGCTGGAGTCGTGGCTCGACGTGCAGCGGCTGTTCGCCCGCCGGATCCACAAGGACCAGCACGAGGTCAACTACAAGACCGACCGCTGGTACGACTTCTACCCCGAGGAGATGGTCTACCAGCGGCGGTCCAGCGGCGAGACCGGCGAGCTGGCGTCCCCGGAGCCGCTGGACGAAGTTTCGTTCCTGTACTTCGTCCGCACCCTCCCGCTGGAGGTGGGCGAGACGTACACGTTCGACCGGTACTACAAGGAGTCGGGGAACCCGGTGATCATCAAGGTGCTGCGCCGCGAGACCATGCAGGGTGCCGACGGACGCGAGGTCCCGCTCGTGGTGGTGCAGCCGATCATCGAGACCAGCGGCCTCTTCGGCCAGGGCGGCGAGGCCGAGGTCTACTTCACCGACGACCACCGACGGATCCTGGTGAGGCTGACGTCGAAGGTCCCCATCATCGGTCGCCTGGGGCTCACCCTCACGGGCTACACGCCGGGCACGCGGCTGACCTCGCTGCCCGCCAGCGGCGCCGCCGGGCAATGACGCCGGCCGGGCCCGGGGAAGCCGACCTCTCCAAGGTCCGGACGGTGCCCGTGGGCGACCGGCCGAACAAGGTGCGGGCCGAGGACTTCGCCGCGCCGCCGCCGAAGGGCGACGGCGCCCCCGCGTCCCTCGCCGACTTCCTCGACTCGCTCCCCGACATCCTGGAGGCCCGCAGCTTCACCGCCGTGGTGGACGCCATCGTCACCGCCGCACGGAACGATCGGGCCGTGGTCTGCATGATGGGCGGCCACATCGTAAAGACCGGCGTGGGCCCGCTGCTGATCGACTTGGTGGAGCGGGGCGTGATCACCCACCTGGCCAGCAACGGCTCCGCCGTGATCCACGACTACGAGTTGGCTCGCTGGGGCGGGACCAGCGAGGACGTGGAGGCCGGGCTCACGGACGGGACCTTCGGGATGGCCGACGAGACCGGGACCGAGATGAACGAGGCGATCCGTCGGGGCGCGGACGAGGGCCGGGGGCTGGGCGAGGCGCTGGGCCGGGCGCTCGAGGCACGGGGCGACGAGGTCGCCTACCCCGACCGATCCCTCCTCCTGGCCGCCCGGCGCCACGGCGTCCCGTTCACCGTCCACGCCGCGCTGGGCGCCGAGATCATCCACCAGCACCCGGCCACGGACGGCGGCGCCATCGGGACGACCAGCTACACGGACTTCAAGCGGCTGGCGGCCGGGCTCGAGCGCCTGGAGGGCGGTGTCGTGCTGAACCTCGGCTCGGCCGTGATCATGCCCGAGGTCTTCCTCAAGGCGCTGACCGTCTGCCGCAACCTGAACAACGGCCGCCCCGGCCCGTTCACCGCCGTCGACCTGGACATGATCCGCCACTACCGGCCCCGGATGAACGTGGTGGAGCGACCCACGCGGACGGGCGGCGGCGTGGGCTACCAGATCACCGGGCACCACGAGATCATGGTGCCCCTGCTGGCCTGGGCGGTCGTGGAGGGACTCCGGGATGGCTGAAGGCGCCGTCGGCCGCCGCAGGCCGATCCGCCGGACCGTTCGCGGGCCCGCCCTTACGACGGCTGCGATCGGGCTCGCCGGGCTCATGGCCGCGCCGGCGGCCGCCCAGAGACCGCCGTGCGCCGACGCGCTCCACGCCGGCGAGAACGCACTCTGGGATTCCGCGGCGTTCCTGGCGGCCGATCTGACGCTGGACGGCGCCGCCGACGCGGTCTACTGGCGGGCGGACAGCGCCCGGGTCGTCGTGCTCATCGGGAGCTGTGACGGCGAAGAAGTTGCCGAGCGCTGGCGCCTCGGGTTCGACCTGCCCGCCGACTGCCCG
>JAWVYT010000389.1:0-3015 GCA_033722595.1 Longimicrobiales bacterium | reverse complement strand
CGTCATCTACCGGCCGGAGACCGAGCTCCAGAGCCACTACTTCGAGGCGTCGCTGCCCGCGCAGTTCGACGAGTGGATCTGGCTCGACGAGACCGAGGCGGTCACGCCCATCGGCGAGGAGCACCGGTCGGAGATCGAGGGGCTGCCGGAGACGTTCCCCTTCGGACTGTAGCCGCTACGGCGTTTCATGCAACGTTGCGTGCCCGACGCCGACGGTTGCATGGAACGCCGCAGCGGGATCGATCCCGACCGCCGCAGGCCCTGTAAATTGTTGGGAAAAAACAGCTTGAAGTAGCCGATTCCCTGCACGCCCAGCCCGTACGGCCGTTGCACCATCATGGGGCGGGACGCGGTCGGTGCGCGGCCGGGTCCCGTGAACCCGAACACGGGAGATCCCGATGGGACGCATCCTGACACTCTTCCTGGGCGTGACGCTGGCGGCTGCGTGTGGTGACGCGGAGATCAGTCAGCCGCGGCTCGCGCCGGACGGCGCGGACGCCGCCGGGCACGCGGGCTTCGGCCCCGCGGCCACCGCCACGTACCAGGTGACGATCAAGAACCTGACGGCCGAGGGACAGCCGCTCACGCCGCCGCTCGCGGTGACGCACCGGCAGCCCATGTCTCTGTTCACCGTGGGTGAGGCGGCGAGCTTCGAGCTCAAGGAGATCGCGGAGAACGGGAACCTGGCCGAGATGCTCGCGCTCCTGGGCGACGCGTTCCACGTGGCCGACTTCACCGTGGCCGCCGGCTCCCCACCGCCCCTCCTCCCCGGTGGCAGCATCACCTTCGACCTGAGCGCGGACCGGGGCGCCCAGTACCTGTCGTTCGTCTCGATGCTCATCTGCACGAACGATGGGTTCACGGGGGTCGACGGACTGCGGCTCCCTGTCCATTTGGGCGGTACGGTGGAGGCCACGGCCGGCGCCTACGACGCGGGGACCGAGGTCAACACCGAGGACTTCGCCGACATGGTGCCACCCTGCCCCGCGCTCACGGGCGTGGAGACGGATGACGCGGGCACCGGCGCCAGCGACCCGGACCTGGCGGAGAACGGCGTGATCCACCATCACCAGGGGATCCAGGGTGTCGCCGACCTGCTGCCGGAGCTCCACGGCTGGACCGATCCGGTGATCTGGATCGAGGTGAAGCGGACGGGCTGATCCCGTTCCGGGAACGACGGAGGAACCCGCCCGGGTCGCGCCGCGTCTGCGCGCCCGGGCGGGCCTTCGTTCGTACGGATCCCCGCGTCCGCCGGCGCACTCGCCGCAGGAGACGGACGGGTCTCAGCCCCCCGAAGCCTCCTCGGGCACCGTCGCCTCAGCGCCAGGCGTCCAGCCGCATGAGCCCGAGGTCGCGGGCCATGGCCACGGCCGAGAGCAGCTCCGAGCCGGCCAAGCGACGGTCGATCTCGGCGTAGTCCCCGCCCCCGACCTTCCCGGCCGGCCGGTACTGGCCCATGAGGTTGACGTACGTGCCCGGCCCCAGCTCCGTCGCGATCCATTCCAGGATAGCGCGGGTCTCGTCGAGCTTCCCGGGCATGACCAGGTGCCGGACCAGCAGGCCGCGGCGGGCCAGCCCGTCGTCGCCGATGACCAGGTCGCCGACCTGCCGGTGCATCTCCCGGATGGCCGACGTGGCGGCCGACGGGTAGTCGCCGGCCTTGAGCAGCCGCCGGCTCGTCTCGGACGAGAGCGTCTTGAGGTCCGGCATGTAGATGTCCACCACGCCGTCCAGCCACGCCAGCGACCGGTGGGCGTCGTACGCGCTGGTGTTGTAGACGATGGGCAGCGTGAGGCCGCCTTCCACGGCCAGGACCAGCGCTTCCAGCACCTGGGGCACCACGTGCTCCGGGGTGACCCAGTTGATGTTGTGGACGCCCCGGTCCTGGAGGTCGAGCATGATCCCCGCCAGCTGCTCCGGCGTCGCGCCCGACTCCGCCCCGGGGCGGATCCCCTGGCTGATGTCCGCGTTCTGGCAGAACACGCACCGGAGGTTGCAGTGACCGAAGAAGATCGTGCCCGACCCCATCCACCCCCGCAGGCAGTCCTCCTCGCCCCGGTGCGCGAACGCGGAGCTGATCACCGCGTGGCGACCCGTCTTGCACGCCGACCACTTCCCCGCGAGGCGGTCCACGCCACAGTCCCGGGGGCAGAGCCGGCAGTCCGCGAGCGCCGCCACCGCCTCACGGGCCCGGCGACGCAGCTCCCCGGCAGACAGCCCCAGATACGCCGCGCGGGCCGACTCCGCTGCCGCGGGCTTCACGACGACGGCTTCGAGATCTCGGCCAGCGCGCGCTTGACCCTCGCCGGCGTCATGGGAAGGTGGTAGACCCGGGCGCCCGTGGCGTCGTAGACCGCGTTCGCGACCACGGCGCCCATGGTCGTGATGGACGGCTCGCCGCCCCCCTGGGGCGCCAGCCCCGGGTTGTCCACCAGCGCCACCTCGATCTCCGGCACCCAGGAGAACCGGGGCAGCCGGTACGAGCCGAAGTTCTCGTCCACGATGGCGCCGCCCTCGAACCGCACCTCCTCGGCGAGGACGTAGCCGAGCCCCATGATGAGTCCGCCCTCCGCCTGGAGCACCGCGCCCCGGGGGTTGATGACCTCCCCCATGTCCTGGGCACAGACCACGCGCTCGACCCGGACGGTGCCGCTCTCGCGGTCCACGTCCACCTGCGCGATGGCCGCGACCCACGTCCCCACCTCCAGTGTCACGGCCACGCCGATCCCGCGGCTTGTCGGGGCCGGACCGATGGCCTCGCCGAACCGCTCGGCGGCAGTCCTCAGCGTGCGCACGGCGCGGTCGTCGGCCAGATGCTCGAGGCGGTACGAGACCGGGTCCGCGCCGGCCGCTGCCGCCATCCGGTCAATCTGGGACTCCACGGCGAAGTAGTTCGTGTTGGCCGACGGCGCGCGCCACGCGCCCACCGCCAGCGGGTGCGCCGGCTGCGGGCCCTGCCAGCCGCCGCGCGAGACCTCGCGGTGGTGGGGGATCCGGTACCGGAGCTCCGACCCG
>JAWVYT010000388.1:0-3017 GCA_033722595.1 Longimicrobiales bacterium | reverse complement strand
CCCTGCAGCCGCCCCCGGCGGCTACCTCGACAGATACCGGCTCCCCCGGAGCGTGAACCGCAGCGGCCAGTCCACCGCCCGGCTGATCCCGACCCGCGGCCCCGCCTCAATGCTGTCCGGGCCCGGCGGCTCCCCCTCACACAGCGTGAGGGGCGGCTCGGCGAGGCAGTGGCCGTCCTGCCCACCGTTGATGGCCAGCGCCTCCGTCAGGCGACCCGGCCCGCGCGCCAGATCCCGGTCCTTCGTGCCCCGCCGCTCCCGCATGGTCTCCAGCCCCTCCACCGGCTCCAGCGCACGGATCAGCACCGCGGCGGGGTGCCCCTCGGTATCGGTGACGGCGTTCAGGCACCAATGGATCCCGTACGATCTGTAGACGTATGCGGTCCCCGGCGGGCCGAACATGGCCTCGTTCCGGGCCGTCCGTCCGATGCGGGCGGCGGCATGGCTCGCCGGGTCGTCGGGGCCCAGATACGCCTCGGTCTCCACGATCCGGCCCACGGTCCGCTCGCCGTTCAGTGTCGAGACCAGGTAGTGACCGATGAGCGAGGGCGCCACCTCCCGGGACGGCCTCGCATAGAAGGCCTCCGGGAGGGGCGCCCCGACAGCTGCGCTCACGGCCCGCGCGTCGGGTCGATCAGCCGACGGGCTGCTTGTCGCCGGCCGCGCCCTCGGCCCGCCGGCTGTAGTCCCGCTGCCAGGCCTCGAGGAGCAGCTCCGTCCGGCGCCCGGCGCCCAGGATCTCCTTCACCCGGTCCGGTCGGGAGTTGAGGCCGTTGAACACGCCGTCGGCGCCGAACTCCTCGATGAGCGCTTCCGCCGTCTTCTGGCCGACGCCCTGGTAGCTGTTCGACAGGTAGCGGATGACCGCCTCCCGGTCCGTAGGCAGCCCCAGGTCCTCCGGATCGAAGCCCGGCGTCGCCGGCGCCTCGTGGGCCGTCTCCTCTGCGGACCCGGTCTCCGGCTCCTCGGGCTCGGCCGCGGGCTCCGCGACGTCCGGCGCCGGGCGCGCCTCCGCCGGCTCCTCGGGCTCACGCGGTCCCGCAGACGCGTCCGGCGCGCCGGCCGAAGCGGTCTCCTCTGCCTCGTCGGCCGCCCCGGGCTCCGGCTCCGGCGACGATGGCGTTCCGGCCGCCGGCTGCGCTTCCTGGGCCTGGCCGCCGACCACCTGTCCCGGCAGGAGCGGCGGCGGGCCGTCGGCCTTCCTGCCCCGGCGCATGCCCCGACCGTACGACGACGGCTTCCGCTCCTCCTTCGGACCCTCGGCCGTCGGCTTCGGCGCCGTCTTCGCCTCCTCGAGGGTCTCCCCGGCGACCTCGACCGCCTTCTCCGTCGGGGTCTCGGCCTGCGGCTCCGGGGCCGCTTCCTCCTCCGTCTTCTCTTCTTCCTTCTCGGCCCGGATCGCCTCGGGCTGCGACGGCGGCTCCGGCTCCGTCACCTGGGCCTCGCCGGGCTCCACTTCGGGCTCCGCCTGCCCCCGGGGCGCCGGCTTCGCTTCCTGGCGCTCCGGCTTCCGCTCCCGGTCGCGAGAGCGGCCCCGGTCCCGCTCTCGCTCCTTCTTCGGCTCCGAGCGACGGGACCGGGCAGTGGACCCGCCGGGGAACTCCGCCGTGTAATAACCCTCCGACGTGCGCTGCAGGTCGATCACCTCGGCGTCGTGGGCCTGACGGAGGAACCGGCTGAACTTCGTGAAGCCCAGCTCCGACTCGTCCCAGCCGGGCTCCAGCTCCAGGATCTGACGCTTGATGTCCGAGTCCCGGGCCGGCTCGTTGTTCTCCGTGATCAGGTTGCTCACGGCCTTCCGCAGCAGGTCGTAGGCGTGATCCAGGTCCTCGGCTCGCCGCTCTTTCGTCTTCGGCTGCGGCGCCGGCTTCGCCGGCTCCTCGCGCGCCTGCGGCTTCTTCGGCCGGCCCCGGGACGAACGCCGGGCCTGATCGTCGCGGCGGCTCCGACCCTCGCTGCGGGTCTCCCTCGGCCGGCTCCCGCCGTTCACCAGCGGCTGGACCTCGTACTGACCGTTGTCCAGCTTCTTCAGCGCCAGCTTGTTCCGGCTCGCTGCCTCCGTCAGGAACTTGTTGAACTTGCTGTACCCCAGCTCGCCCTCGTCGAAGCTCGGGTCCAGGTCCAGCATGACCTGCTTGAGCCGATCCGAGCGCATGACGTCGTTCTGGTCCGCCATCCGCCGGACCGCGGCCTCGACGAGCTCCCACGGGTCGTGGTCGCTGGCGACCTCGCCCTCGCCCGCCTTGGTCAGCCCCGTCAGTCCTGAATAGCTGTAGTACTCGTCGCAATTCTGGACCAGGAGATCCGATGCGCTCTCCCGGAGCCCGACCCCGATCACGTACTTGCCGTACTCCTTGAGCTTCAGGACCAGGCTGCTGAAGTCGCTGTCGCCGGAGAGCAGGATGTAGGTCCCGATCTCGGGCCGGGTGAACACCAGCTCCAGCGCGTCGATCGCGAGCCGGATGTCCGTGGCGTTCTTCTTCGAGCTGCCGTAGGCCGGCGCGAAGATCAGGTCCACGCTGGCCTCGCTGAGCGGCACGATGTACTGGGCGTACCGTCGCCAGTCCGCGTACGCCCGCTGCACGGCGACCTTGCCCTTGATGATGTCGCTGTTCAGCAGCTCCTTGAGCTGTGAGGTGAGATCGCTGCGGATGCCCATCGTGACGTTGTCGAAGTCGATGAGCAGCGCGGCATTGGGCGACGCGGCGGTCGCCGGGGGGGTGTCCCCACGATGGGGGGCATTCACAAAGTTCTGCATTGTCCTCGCGTTTTCCTTCCGTTTCCTGCGTTCACTGTTCCGATCGCGAGGCCCCTCATGACCTCCGGGTCGCGGAACCGGCACCGGGCGTCGGATGATGCACGATGGCACCCTGCAACGTCCGGAGTTCCACGGCCCTTCGGCGCCCGAGGAGTCTCGGGACCCGCGCGGCGATCCTGCCGCGCGATTCGCTTGCTCCTTACCGACGGCTCGATTCCTCGGCGCTCAACATCCGCGCCAGCTCGACCCGCCGGACCTT
>JAWVYT010000387.1:0-3019 GCA_033722595.1 Longimicrobiales bacterium | reverse complement strand
GTGCGGGACACCGCCGGCCGACACCTGGGCACCGATCACGCCGCCACGCTGATCTACGTGCCGGAGGGGGAGGCCGCGTGAAGGAGACGACCCTGGACCGGACCCGGGCGCCGGAGCCCGGGGAGGTCCGCCCGTTCGATTTCCCGGCCGTGGTTCGGTCCCGCCTGAACGGGCCGGACACCGCAGAGCTGCTGATCGCCGGGCACGGCGACCTCCCGCTGGTCACGGCCGAAGTGGTGGTGGAGGGCGGGGCCGCCGTGGAGGGCAGCGAGGAGGCCGGCGTCGCCCGACTCACCAGTGCCGCGCTCGAGGCCGGCACCGAGGTCCGGGACGAGGAGGACCTGGCCTGGGAGCTGGAGCGCCTCGGCGTCGACCTGGAGACCTCGGCGAGCTGGGACGCGGCGTCGGTCGGGATCACCGTGCACGTCGATCGGCTGGATCCCGCCATAGAGCTCCTGGCGGAGATCGTGCGCCGGCCCGCCTTCCCGGAGGCTCCGGTCGCCCGGATCCGGGACGAGCAGCTGGCGAAGATCCTCCAGCGGAAGAAGGAGCCGCGGGCGCTGGCCGCCGATGCGGCCGCGCGGTTCATCTTCGATGACGACGTGCCGTACGGCCGCCCGATCCTCGGCCGCCGGCAGACCGTGGCCGACCTCGGACCCGCCGAGCTCCGGGCGTTCCACGAGGCCCGGTACCGGGCCGGCTCCGCGGCGATCATCGTCACCGGCGCCGTGGAGGCGGACCGGGCCCGGTCGGTGACGGAGCGGCACTTCGGCGACTGGCGGGGCGAGAGCGCGTCGGCCCGGGAGTTCACCGTCAGCCCGAGGGTGGAGGAGACCCGGGTCTTCCTGGTCCACCGGCCCGGCTCGGTGCAGTCCGAGATCCGCATGGGCCACGTCGGCGTGACCCGGCACGACGAGGACTACTTTCCGCTCGTGATCATGAACACGATCCTCGGCGGCAGCTTCACCAGCCGGCTCAACATGAGTCTCCGAGAGGAGCACGGGTTCACGTACGGCGCCCGCAGCTCGTTCGCGTTCCGGCGCCGTCCGGGGCCGTTCACGGTGGACGTGGCCGTGGCCAGCGACGTCACCGCCGCGGCCATCGAGGAGGCGCTGAAGGAGATCCACCAGCTCCGCGATGACGGGCCCACGGCCGACGAGCTGGGCAGCGCCCGGGACTACCTCCGCGGCGTCATGCCGCTCAAGCTGCAGACCACCGATCAGGTGGCGTCGCGGCTGTCGGAGCTCGTGGTGTTCGATCTCCCCGATGACTACTTCGACACCCTGCGCGACCGGATCGCCGCCGTCTCCGGCGAGGACGTGCACCGGGTCGCCCGGGAGCACGTGCGCCCGGACCAGCTGGCCATCGTGGTCGTGGGCGATGCCGACCAGGTCGAGGGGCCCGTCCGGGCGCTCGGGATCGGTGAGGTCGAGGTCCACGAGACCTTGCCGTGAGCGGCGATGGCTGGGACCCCGACCTCGTCAGCGCAGACGCGGTCGACGCCATCGGGGCCGAGAAGCCCGGACAGATCGACTCCCGCCCCGTTCACGACGGCCACGTCGTACACCTCGCCGTCGACACCGTACGGTTCCCCGACGGCTCCACCGGGAAGCTGGAGTTGATCCGGCACTCCGGGGCCGCCGCCGTGGTGCCCGTCCTGGACGGGCCCGACGACCGGGATCCGCGGATCGTGCTCCTCCGTCAGTTCCGCTACGCCGCGGGTGGGGACATCTACGAGATCCCGGCGGGTCGGCCCGACCGGCCCGGTGAGCCGTGGGAGGACGTGGCCGCACGGGAGCTGGAGGAGGAGACCGGGTACGCGGCAGGCGCGCTCCGTCGCCTGAACACGATCTACACCACGCCCGGCTTCACCGACGAGCGGATCCACGTCTTCCTGGCCACCGACCTCTCCCGGGGCACCGTCGACCTGGATACCGACGAGTTCGTCGAGGTCGTGACCATGCGACGGTCCGAGGCCATGGCCGCCATCGGGGACGGTCGGATCATCGACGCGAAGTCGGTCTCGGGACTGCTGTACTACGCCCGCTTCGCCGAACGGGCGTAGCCGGCGACGGGTGCCCCCGTCCCACGATCCTTGAGCTCCGCTTGATCACCGCCATACACATTGAGGGCGTCCGGCACCCCGTGTCCCCGAACGTGGAGGCCCCCTCATGCCGCTGTCGCGCTGGATCCGGCCGCTCGTCCTCATCCTGCTCACCGGCTGCAGCGTCGCCCCCGGCGGGCTGCCCGTCCCGCAGGAGCCGCTGGCGCTGCCGTACGACGTGGAGAACCCCGGCACGTGGGACTATTTCCGCTACGGCGACCGGATCTTCGAGCAGTCGCCGGAGGCGGCGGCGGAGGCCTTCTACTGGGCGGAGCGGCGGGACCCGACGTGGGCCTCGCCGATCTTCGCCCGGCGGCTCGCGCTCCTCGTGGAGGACCCCAAGCTCTACGACCGGTACGTTAAGGGTCACCGGGCCGTGGTCGAGAGCCCGTGGGCGCAGCAGCTCGACTCGCTGTACTTGCGAGCCCTTCGGCTGAACCCGCTGCTGGACCGGCGCCTCGAAGGCCGCGCGCTCGCGGCGATGCTCCGGTACCAGATCCGCGTGCGGATCAACGCCTCGTACGGGCCGGGGTCGGCGGAGTGGGCCGCACAGAACGCGCTCCGGCGTCTCCGGAGCCACGGGCCCCCTCGCTTCAGGGCCCTTCTCGCCGAGGGCAGCGGGAGGTACCGGGACGCGGCCCGCCTGTACGGGGTCGCGCTGGGAGAGCGCCCCGGTGACGTGGACCTGCTCGCCGACCGGGGCCGGACGCTGTTCCGGAGCGGGAACCCGGAGGAAGCCATCCGCCACCTGCGCATGGCCATCGACCAGCTGCGGGAGCGAGATGAGAACGAGCTCCAGCCGGTCTACCGCTCCAAGGCGGTGCTCCTGCATGCGATCGGGCTCATCCAGGAAGCTCGAACGGACTGGGGCGCGGCGCGCAGCGCGTATTCCGAGGCGCTCCAGGAGGACCTGGC
>JAWVYT010000386.1:0-3020 GCA_033722595.1 Longimicrobiales bacterium | reverse complement strand
TCCACTCGTACGAGCACTACGACGGCCGCTGGATCGGGTTCCGCCAGCCGGTCCTCCGTGCGGCGAGGGAGCGGCTGGGCGAGGAGGTCACGGACACCCGGGAGGTCAACCCCGGCGAGGTCTGGGAGGAGAACGAGTTCTGGATCGAGCTGTCGTGGCGGATCGATCCCGACGGGTCGCTGGGGATCCGGCAGTACCACGAGTCGCGGGCGAACCCCGGCGAGAAGCTCACGGTCGACGAGTACTACGGCTGGATGTTCGAGCACTCGGTGGACGGGCTGCCGGAGGCGGCGAGGGCCGAGGGTCTCACGCCGCTCGAGTACATGCGGCGCTATGGCGCGTTCGAGGTGGACCGGGGCGTGGGCCCGCTTCACGAGGAGCCGGTCCCCGAGGTAGATCTGGAGGACGTGAAGGCCGACCGGCACGGCCGGGTCTACAGCCGGGCGTCGACCCCGGAGACCAGCAACATCGTGCCGCACCCTGCGCCACAGCACGACGGCGAGGGGCGCCGCTCCGTGGGCGTGCTCCAGGACGGACGCGTGGTGCGCGGGTTCCCGACGCCGAGCGGGAAGCTGGAGTTCTACTCGTCCACGCTGGCGAGCTGGGGGTGGCCGGAGTACGCGATCCCGACGTACATCCGCAGCCACATCCACCCGTCGTCGCTGGACGAGGACGAGATGCCGCTGATCTCCACGTTCCGGCTCCCGGTCCAGATCCACACACGGTCGGGGAACGCAAAATGGCTGGACGAGATCGCCCACACGAACCCCCTCTGGCTGCACCCGGAGGACGCGGACCGGCTCGCCGTGCGGACCGGCGACCTGGTCCGGGTGGAGACCAGGATCGGGCACTTCGTGCTGAAGGCGTGGGTCACCGAAGGGATCCGGCCCGGGGTGGTGGCGTGCAGCCACCACATGGGCCGCTGGAAGCCCGCCGGCAGCGAGGGGCAGCGGCAGTTCATGGCGACCGTTTCGCTGGAGGCGACGGACGGCCGCTGGTCGATGCAGCGGGAGCGGGGCGTCGAGCCGTTCGACTCCCGGGACCCCGACACCCGCCGGATCTGGTGGACCGATGTGGGCGTCCACCAGAACCTCGCGTTCCCGGTCCAGCCCGACCCGATCTCCGGCGCCCACTGCTGGCACCAGGCGGTTCGCGTCCGTAAGGCCGGGCCGGACGACGCCGCGGGCGACATCGCCGTGGACACCGACCGGTCGCGGGAGGTCTACCGGGAGTGGCTCGAGCGGACCCGGTCCGCCCACGACACGTCACCGGACGGCTCGCGCCGGCCCTTCTGGCTGCTGCGTCCGCTGCGGCCCACGCGGGACGCCTACCGACTGGAAGCCGGCGCGGAGGAGGCGTGATGGAGCTGCTGCGCGCGCTGGGCGCCCTCGCCGAGAGCGCGGGGCAGGGGACGGAAGCCGTGACCGCCGCCCTGGGGCTGGGCGCGCCCGACCCGGCCGACCACACGGAGCTGTTCGTGCTCCAGCTGCCGCCGTACGCCTCCGTCTACCTGGGGCCCGACGGGATGCTGGGCGGCGACGCGCGGGACCGGATCGCCGGGTTCTGGCGGGCGACGGGCGCCACGCCGCCGGACGAGCCGGACCACCTGACGACGCTGTTGTCGGCGTACGCGTCGCTGGCCGACGGCGAGGCCGCGGCTGACGGGGACCCCGGGTGGCGGAGGCTCCGCCACGCGTTCTTCTGGGAGCACCTGGCCAGCTGGCTGGTTCCGTGGGCCCGTCGCGTCGCGGAGGTCGCGCCGGGCGCGTACCGGTCGTGGGCGGGACTGCTCGAGGACGCGGTCGCCCGGGAGGTCGAGCGGCTGGGTCCACCCGCGGGGCTGCCGGCGCACCTACGGGAGGCCGCTCCGGCCGGGACCGAGGCGGAGGGCGCCGGGCTCCTGGGCGCGGTGCTGTCGCCGGCCCGCAGCGGCCTGATCCTCGCCCGGACGGACCTCGCGCGGGCCGCGGGCTCGCTGGGCCTCGGGCTCCGGATGGGCGAGCGGCGCTACATCCTGGAGAACTTCTTCCATCAGGCGCCGGAGGCGACGGCGGCGTGGCTGGCGGAGGAGGCGCGGAGGCAGGCCGACGCGCTGGAGCGGGGCCGGCCGGTGCCGCTCATCACCGAACACTGGGCGACGCGGGCCCGGTCCACGGCGGACCGGCTGGACGGAGACCGCGTCCCATACCCCCCATTGCAGGAGGCGACCCATGCCTGACACCGCTGTCACCGTGACCGAGGAGCAGATCCGGGCGATCGTCCGGGAAGAGATCGAGGCGGCCATGGACCGGGACCCGTCGAAGAAGAAGGCCGCGATCATCGCGTCGAAGGGCACGCTGGACTGGGCGTACCCGCCGTTCATCCTGGCCACCGCCGCGGCGGCGGCCGGGATGGAGACGTCCGTCTTCTTCACGTTCTACGGCCTGAACCTGATCCGGAAGGGCTACATGAAGAAGATCAAGGTCTCGCCGGTGGCGAACCCGGCCATGCCCATGCCGGTGCCGATGCCCGACCTCGTGACGGCGCTGCCGGGGATGCAGACCGTGGCCACGTCGATGATGAAGTCGATGTTCGACGACAAGGGCGTGGCCAAGGTCCAGGAGCTCATCGACGCGGCGCTGGAGCTCGACGTGAACCTCATCGCCTGCCAGATGACCATGGACGTCTTCGGCTACGAGCAGGACGAGTTCATCGACGGCGTCCAGTTCGGCGGGGCGGCGGCGTTCCTCTCCGAAGCCCGCAAGGGCCACGTCACCCTCTTCATCTGAGCCAGGAGATCCATTCATGAGCGATATCACCGTTGCGGACACGCTGGACGCCCGGGGGCTGCTCTGTCCGATGCCTGTCGTGAAGGCGTCGAAAGCCATCAAGGGGATCGACGTGGGCGAGGTCCTGAAGGTCCTGGCGACCGACCGGGGCGCGCTGGCCGATTTCCCGGCGTGGGCAGACGACACGGGCAACGAGATCGTCGAGTCCCACGAGGAGGACGGCGTGTTCATCTTCCACATCAAGCGATTGAG
>JAWVYT010000385.1:0-3026 GCA_033722595.1 Longimicrobiales bacterium | reverse complement strand
GAAGTCGCTCGCCTCCTTCATCGGAGAGGTGCGCCGCTGCGAGGCGCTGGGGATCGAGTACATCGTGTCCCACCCGGGGAACGCCACCGACGGCGACCCGGAGCGCGGGCTGGTCCAGAACGCCGACGCCATCATCCGGGCGCTGGACGCCGTCGAGGGCTCCGTCCGCGTGCTGCTGGAAGGGACCGCCGGGGCAGGGACCGCGCTCGGCGCCACCTTCGAGGAGCTCGCCGAGCTCGTGGACCGCATCGCGGAGGAGCACCCCGACCGGGTCGGGATCTGCCTCGACAGCTGTCACCTCTGGGCCGCCGGCTACGATATCCGGCAGCTGGATGACGTCCTCGACGAGCTCGACCGGGTGGTCGGCCTCGAGCACCTCCGCTTCATGCACCTCAACGACTCGGTGGCCGCCTTCGACAGCCGACGGGACCGCCACGCCGACATCGGCCAGGGCACCATCGGCGAGGAGGGGTTCGCCGCCATCATCCGGCACCCCGCGCTCCGGGACGTGCCGAAGGTGATCGAGACCCCGAAAGGCGACGACGCACTGGCTGCCGACCGGGCCAACCTCGCCCTCCTCCGCTCGTTCCGGGACTGACCACACCGCGCCCGCGACAAAAAGGTCCGAACCCCGAAAAGATTGCGTGATTTCCGGGCGGTCGGGGACTCCATCCAATTGATATAAACTGTTGTACGACAACAGCTTATGCATATACGGCACGGGGTGGAACCGTTCGTGCCACTACCATGGGGCACAACACAGTGGTACCGCAGCGGCGGGATAACCGGGGAGAGCGCTGCGGCCAAGGCGGGCGGTCGTCACTTCGGTGGCGGCCGTCTCGTCTTTTGTGGGTGCTGCACGGGTCGGACGCCGTGCATCCGGTTGACGACCGGACCGCGCCCAGTGATCTTTCCGGTGCGGTGCGCTGGAGGGTCCGATATTTGAGCCGACACCACTGAAGCAGGGACCGACTTCCGCGCAGGACGTCACGCCCCTCCGGGGGAAGGCGGATCGCGTGGGGAGGTCACCAGTCATTACGAACTGGGCTTCAAAATTAACCCTTCGGTGCACCGACTGAGCCGGCCCGTGGAGACGCGGGTCGGCTCTTTTAGCACACAGCTTGCGGGGGCCGCCATCGGGACCAACGGGGCGTGAGGGAGGAAGGCGGCATACAATGGCGCGGGTGCGTGTAACGAGGCGGGTGCATTTCTCGGCCGCCCATCGGCTGAGTCGTCCGGACTGGGACGAGGCGGAGAACGTGCGGGTGTTCGGGCTGTGCTCGAACCCGAACTGGCACGGGCACAACTACGAGCTGGACGTGACGGTGGACGGGGAGATCGACCCGGACACCGGCTACGTGATGGATCTGAAGGTGCTGCGGGACCTGGTGCAGGAGCGGGTGATCGAGGACCTGGATCACCGGAACCTGAATCTGGATGTGGGGTGGATGGAGGGGCTCAACCCGACCACGGAGAACCTGGTGGTGGCCATCTGGGAGCGTTTGGTGGATCGGATGCCGGACGGCGTGGACCTGGTACGCCTGGTGCTGTACGAGACGCCGCGCAACCGAGTCGAGTACACAGGGGAGTGATGATGGGAGACGGTCAGGTCGGCGTGGCTGCGGAGGTGGAGCGGGACACGACGGCGATGAAGGGACTGGTCCGGGAGCTTCTCGGCGAGCTCGGCGAGGATCCCGAGCGGGAGGGGCTGCTGGAGACGCCGCGTCGCGTGGCGGACAGTCTGCGGTTCCTGACCCGGGGCTACGACCAGACGGTGGAGGACGCCATCGGCGGGGGCGTCTTCGACGAGGATCATCACAACATGGTGGTGGTGAAGGACATCGAGCTGTACTCGCTGTGCGAGCACCACATGCTCCCGTTCTTCGGGCGCATGCACGTGGCGTACATCCCGAACGGCCGGATCCTGGGGTTGAGCAAGGTGCCCCGTGTGGTGGATGTGTTCGCCCGGCGGCTCCAGGTCCAGGAGCGGCTCACGGAGCAGGTGGCCAAGGCGATCATGGATGCGCTGGAGCCCGAGGGCGTCGGTGTCATCTGCGAGTGCTACCACCTGTGCATGATGATGCGGGGTGTGCAGAAGCAGAACTCGAAGACCATCACGAGCGCCATGAAGGGCGTCTTCCTGAACGATCTGAAGACCCGGGAAGAGTTCCTGCGGCTCACGGCGGTCAACGGGATCGTCGGCTGATCCGATGAAGACGCTGGATCTGGCGGGCCGGCGGGTGGTGGTCACGGGTGCGACGGGCGGGATCGGGCGGGCCGTGGCCCGGGCGCTCGCGGGCGCCGGTGCCGAGCTGTTCCTCGTGGCCCGGACCCGGGACCGGCTCGCCGCGGTGGCGGACGAGGTCGGCGGCACGGCCGTCCCGGGCGACGCCGGCGACCCCGGCGATGTGGAGTCGATCCGTGCGGTCGTCGACGCGGCCGGCGGCGCGCACGCGCTGGTGAGCGCGGCCGGCACGTTCGACCTGGCGCCGGTGGCGGAAACGGCCCCGGCCATGTTCGAGCGGATGATCCACGGCAACCTGCGGGCGCCGTTCCTGGTGACGCGGGCGCTGCTGCCGGGGATGCTGGAGCGCGGAGAGGGCCATGTGGTCACCGTCGGGTCGGTGGCCGGGCGCGTGGCGTTCCCCGGGAACGGGGCCTACTCGGCGTCGAAGTTCGGGGTACGGGGGCTGCACGAGGTGCTGGTCGCCGAGCTCCGGGGGACCGGGGTCCGAGCCACGCTGGTCGAGCCGGCCGCGACCGACACCGGGATCTGGGACCCGCTGGCGCCCGACGATCGAGACGACCTGCCCGGGCGGGGCGACATGCTGGATCCCATCGCCGTGGCCGAGGCCGTGATCTTCGCACTTACCCGGCCGCCGTCGGTGAGCGTGCCGACGGTCGCCGTTCAACGGAGCTGAACATGTACGTCGTCAGCGTTCAGGCACACTACGACTCGGCCCACTTCCTCCGGAAGTACAAGGGCAAGTGCGAGAAGCTGCACGGCCACCGGTACGTGGTGGAGG
>JAWVYT010000384.1:0-3028 GCA_033722595.1 Longimicrobiales bacterium | reverse complement strand
GAAGAGATCGACGATGCCGCCCCGCGCGGCGTACTCGCCGACCTGCTCCACGAGGCCGGTAGCCTCGAACCCCAGGGTCTGCAGCCGCTCGCCCAGGTCTGCGGGTCGGATCTCCTGCCCGACGGCCAGGGTCATGCGCAGATCGGCCAGCTCGTCGGGGATCCGCTCCTGCTCCTGGACGGCGCGCGTGGTGGTGACCATGACGCGCACCCGCCCCGCCAGCAGCGACTCCAGCGCCTCCACCCGCTGCCCGCTGACCTCGACGTGGTGCTCCTCCGCCTCGAACGGCAGCGCCTCGCGCTGGGGGTAGAGCGCCGCGGTCCCGTCGGGGAGGAGCGTCACGAGGTCCGAATGGACCGTCTCCGCCTCGGGCGGGTCGCTGGCCACGACCACCCAGATGCGCCGCTCCAGGTCGGACGCCAGCGCGGCCGCCAGCACCGCAGGCAGGGAGCCCGGCAGGTTGGCCACGGCCCTGGACATGCCGGGCCCCGGGAGCCCTTCCCGGAGGCTGCCGTAGCTGGACTGCCGCCGCAGCGTCTCGAGGATGATCGGATGCATCAGCCGGCCCGCCCGGCGGCTGTGATCGGCGAGCTCTGGAGGGGCACGGCCGGGGCCGGGACCCGAGAAGCCGGCGTCTGGAGCGTCATGGAGGCTGCGTGTGCGTCATCGGTGGAGTGAAGCTAACGGGACGCCGGGATGCGTCAACGGACCCGCCGGAGCCGGCTTGCGACCCGCGAGTCGCCGACCGGCGGAGGCCACCGGTTGTACACCGGCCGCACGAGCCTGTACCTTTCCGGCCGCACGAATCCGACCACACCGAGCACGGCAGATGAAACGACTGGCACTCCTCCTTCTCCCGGCCCTCCTCGCGGCCGCCTGCACCACCTCGCGCGGCTCCGAGGCCCCGCCGAGCCTGGCCGCCGCCGCGGAGACGATCACGCCCACGGACGTCCGTGCCCGGATCGGCTTCCTGGCCTCCGACGCGCTCCGGGGCCGGGACACGCCGAGCCCGGGGCTCGACACCGCCGCCCACTGGATCGCCGACGAGCTCGCGTCGTTCGGGCTGGAGCCGGGGATCGGGGACGGCTGGCTGCAGCGCTATCCGTACCCCGCCGTGAGCCTCGATGCAGGCGAAGCGACGCTCCGGGTCGCCGCGGGCGCGACGCACATGTTCACCTACGGCGAGGACTTCTGGGCGGAGCCCGGCTCGGAGGCCGAGCCCGCCGGGATGGTGTACGTGGGGTCCGAGCTGCCCGAGGGCGCCGAGGTCCGGGACCGGGTCGTCCTGCTCCGGCTGGCGGCCTCGCTGGAGCAGGGGCGGGACGGCTGGCGCCTGGATCGCCAGGCCCGCCGACAGGCGTACGCCACGGTGGACCGGGCGGCCGAGAGCGGTGCCGCCGCCGTCGTGTTCGTCCTCGACTCGGTCTTCACCGACGACGCCGTGACGCTGCTGGCCGCAACGGCGGAGCGGCCGTCGCGGGTCCTGGGCGGACCCGAGGCGCGACCCGTGCCGCCCGCGCTCTTCCTCCGGTGGCAGCCTGCGCTCCGGATCTTCCGGATGGCCGGCCTCGACGGGGCGACGATCCTGTCCCGTCCCGCGCGCCGACCCATCCCGCTGCCGGGTGTGACGGCCACCGCCGCGGCGCCCCGGGTGGCCGTGGATGACGCGCGCCCGCCGAACGTCGTCGGGGTGCTCCGGGGCCGGGATCCCGTCCTCCGTGACCGCTACGTGGTCGTCACCGCCCACATGGACCACGTGGGCGTCGGTCAGCCCGACGAGACCGGCGACTCCATCTACAACGGCGCAGATGATGACGCTTCCGGCACCGCCGCCCTGGTCGAGGTGGCCGAGGCGCTGGCCGGGCTGGAGACGCGACCCCGAAGGTCCGTCATGTTCGTGGCGGTGAGTGGCGAGGAGAAGGGTCTGCTGGGCTCCGCCTGGTTCGTCGACCATCCGCCGGTCCCGGTGGAGTCCATGGTCGCGAACGTGAACCTGGACATGGTGGGTCGGAACGCGCCCGACAGCATCGTGGTCATCGGCCAGGAGTACTCGTCGATGGGGCCGCTGGTCCGGGCGATCGCGGCGGACAACCCGGGGCTCGGATTGACCGTCTCCGAAGACCTCTGGCCGGAAGAGCGCTTCTTCTTCCGCAGCGATCACTTCCCGTTCGCCGCGAAGGAGATCCCGGCCCTGTTCTTCTTCGCCGGAACCCACGAAGATTACCACAGGCCGAGCGACGAGATCGACGACATCGATACCGACAAGGTCGCGCGGGTCGGTCGGCTGGTCCTGTACCTGGTCCACGCGATCGCGGACGCGGAAGAGCCGCCGATGTGGGACCCGCAGGGGCTGGAGACCGTCCGAAGCCTGACGACGCAATAACCGACGAGGACCCCGTACACCCCAGAGAGCTCATGGGCATCCGATTCAGCGACTCCATCCTCCTGCTCCTCACCGCCGCCGCCGGCGTAGGCGCCGCCTACTTCGCGGGCCATGCCCTCTCCATCGACCACGGCAGCTGGGCCTGGGTCACCGCGGCCGGGCTGGTGGTCGTGGCCGTGTTCCTCGGCGCCGTCACCAGCCGCCGGATCCGGGGTTACGCCAGGGAGAAGGGCGAGGAGCTGAACGTCTAGCCCGCTCGTCTGACCCGGCGCCCCTGTGCGCATCGGACTGGAGATCCGGCTCCCCGACCGACAGGAATCCGGTCAGCAGCGCTATCTCTGGCGCCTCGGCGCCTGGCTCGCGGAGCGGTCCCACGAGGTCCACTACCTCACGGTCCTGGAGCACAACCCCGATGTGGCCCCGCCCGAGGGCACCCGGCTGCACCGACTGGGGTCCGCGAGCCGGCGGGCGCTGCTGCGGCGGGTCCGGGCGCTTCAGCTGGACGTGCTGCTGCTGAACCCGGAGCGATCGCGACGGTTCCGGGGGATCCGGGCCAACGTGCTCCGGCCGGCATACGGGACCCAGCAGTACCGGCAGAAGCTCCGGTCCTTCCGCACCCCGCTCGGGTCCGCGGCCCGGCGTCTG
>JAWVYT010000383.1:0-3043 GCA_033722595.1 Longimicrobiales bacterium | reverse complement strand
CTCGGGGAACACTCTCCTTCTGGCACCAGGTGAGCTGGGTCCGCACCGGCGTATGGCCGATGAGGGTCTCGCCTCGCTTCCGGACGAAGGACTGGGTCATGGTGGCGCCGTCGCCGATGTAGAGCCGGCAGCCGGCGAGGGCCTCCTCGCGGTCCTCGATGTAGACCAGGTCCGGCGCGTACCAGACGGCCACCTCGCCCGCCGTGATCCGGTAGCCCACGGCCGGCGCCCGGATCGAATGCTCCACGGGGAAGGCCTCGAAGAGGATCCCCTCGATCTCCACCGGCTGCCGCGGCTCGATGACGTGCCGGTCCTCGGCGGGGATCGGGTAGTCGTCGATCTCCTCCCAGACGACGTCCGGCGCCCACACCGGACACGGCGCTCCCTCCCTCAGCCCGAAGGCGTGGTCCGGGTGGGCATGGGTGATGACGATGGCGTGAGGGTTCACCTCGTCCAGCTCCCCCAGCCAGTCCTCGCCCGCGTCGACCATCACCCGTCGGCCGTAATACGCCACCTCCAGCGACGTGTGCATCCGATGTCGCCGGGTCCGGGCGTCGATCTCTCCGCGGGTGCCGAGGAAGGTGAGTTTCAAGAGTCTAGAGTCTAGAGTCTAGAGTCTAGAGTTCAGAGTCTAGAGTTCAGTGTCTGGAATTCGGGGTGTGCAGGATGCAGACCGCCTCTTGACTTCGGTTTTTATTCGGTTCATCCTACAGGCCCTGACGATGTGAACGGAAGCGAGTGGAAGGGTGGTGGGCGTGGCGGCAGTGCCGGCGGAGGTCCTGGATCTGAGGCGCGAGTTGGAGCGGCGGTTCCCCGACGCCCAGCCCGTCCGTCAGGGGACCACCGGCGCGGTGGCCACGGGGATCGGGCCGCTGGACGGGACGCTGCCGGCGGGCGGGCTGCCCCGGGGTCGGGTGACGCTGTGGCGGCCGGGGGGCGGTGCGACGGCGGTGCTGCGGTCGTCGTGCGAGGCGGTGGTGGCGGCCGGGGAGCGTGCGGCGTGGGTGGATAGCGCGGGCGTGATCTCTGGCGCGTACTGGATCCGCGACCTCGGCCGCTTCCTCGATACGGCGGATCGCGGGCCGTCGAGGTCCAGGGTGTCGACGGGGTCGACCGGCGCGACGGGCTCGTCGGGGTCCAGCCCGGCGCCACTACTGTTCCGGCCCGCGGACCCGGTGAACGCCGCGGCGTGCGCGGAGGAGCTGCTGCGATCGGGCGGGTTCGCCCTCGTCGTCCTCACGGGTGTGGGTGCGGGTGGTGGACGGGAGCTGGGAGACGGCGAGGGTGTCCGCCTGGGTCGCGCGGCGCGGGAGGGGGGTGCGGCGTTCGTGACGGTGGCCGGCGGAGCGCCGGTGTCGCACCTGAAGGTCCGGACGGCGTTCGACCCCGGCGGCTTCCGCTGGCGGCGCGGTCCGTTCGGCGAGCCGGCGGCGCTGGACTCGGTGCTGATCCGGGCGCGCCTGGAGTCCATGGGGCTGGATCGCAGGATCCGGTTCCGCCTGGGAGTGGAGGTTCACGATCTACGTCTGTCTCTGGAGCCCCGACTGGTCGACCGCCGCGGCGTCCGACGCTGAGGGCGGGGGTCGCGAGCCCGGGGGTAGCGAGTCCGGGCGACGGCGGGGCGGTGCGGAGACGGGTCGGGAGCGGGGCGACGACGACGCGCCCCCGTCGCCCTACGACCTCGCCCCCCTCCTGGCCGAGCACGCGCCCCGGCTCCGTGTCGAGCGGGAGGTCATCTGGGCCGACGGCCGGGGGCTGGACGCCGCCGCCCTGGCCGAACGCCTCCTCGAGCGGCTGGCTGCCGAGGGCGTGGCCGCTCGCGCCGGCGTTGCCACCGTCCCCGTGACCGCCGAGCTGGCGGCGAGGTGGGGCCCGTATGGAGAGGCCGAGCCGGATGGTCCGACGCCGTTCCTGGTGAAGGAGCGGACGGGGTGGGGGAAGAGAGCAGGGGCAAGAGGCAAGAGGGCAAGAGGCAAGAGGGCAAGAGGCAAGAGGCAGGAGGGCGAGAGGCAAGAATCTGGAGATCAGAGTCTGGAGACCCGGGGTCGGGGTCCGGAGGTCAGAGATCGGAATCCAGAAACCAGAGTAGTCGTGGTGGAGAAGGGGGGCGAGGCGGAGTGGCAGGGTGCGCTGCCGGTTTCCGTCCTCCGCCCCCTGGACCGCACCAGGGCGCTGTTCGATGGGGTGGGGTTGAAGAACATCGGGCAGCTGGCGGGACTGGAGCGGGAGGCGGTGGAGGTCCGGTTCGGTGGTGGGGCGGTGGCCTTGTGGCGGGCGGCCCGGGCCGACGACCGCCGGCTGCTCTTCGACCGGATCCCGAGCGAGCGGCCTCACGGGTCGCTGGACTTCGTGGACTACGTGCTCACGGATCCGGCCCGGCTGGTGTTCACGGCCAACGCGCTCCTGGGCCCGCTCTGCGACCGGCTCACCGAGCGGGGCGAGCACGCCCGTACGCTGCGGCTGGAGCTCCCGCTGGCCAACGGCGAGGAGTGGACGCGCACACTGCGGCCGGCGAGGCCCACGGCCAGCCGCGAGACCTGGCTCCGGCTCATCCGCGGGCTCCTGGACGAGCTCACCGTCCCCGACGCCGTGGCGGGGATGCGCATCGAGGTCCCGTCCACCGAGGCCGCGGCCGTCCGCCAGGGCGATCTCTTCGATCGTGGCTTCGCGACGGCCTCCGCCGTCGAGGCCGCTGTGGCCCGGCTGGCCGAGCGCCAGCTCTGGCCGGTGGTCCCGGAGACGGACGGCCACCCGGCGGTGGAGCGCCGCGGCGGCTGGAAGCGTCAGGACCTCGGGGAAGCGATCCACGCCCATGCGCCCGGCCAGACCGGGGAGGCTCCAGCGAAACCCGGACGGGAACCGGACGGAGCGGGGCAGGGCCTGACGCTGCAGCTGATGCAGGATCCGCGTCGGATCGTGGTCGAGACCCTGGCGCGTCGCGACCACGAGGTCCCCGTCCGGCTCCGGGACCGGGACGGCTGGCGGGAGGTGGCCCACGCTGCGGGTCCGGACCGGATCTCCGGCGGCCAGTGGGAGGCGTCGT
>JAWVYT010000382.1:0-3046 GCA_033722595.1 Longimicrobiales bacterium | reverse complement strand
GACCGGATCGGGTTCGTGTTCCAGTTCTTCAACCTCATCCCGACGCTCACGGTCGAGGAGAACCTGCTGCTCCCGCTGGAGCTGAGCGGACGGGACACGGCCGAGGACCACGAGCGGGCGCGTGCGCTCCTGGCGCGGGTCGGGCTCGCGGACCGCGCTGACGTCTATCCCGACCGGCTGTCCGGCGGGGAGCAGCAGCGGGTCGCCGTTGCCCGGGCGCTGTCCCACGACCCCGCGGTCGTGCTGGCCGACGAGCCCACGGGCAACCTGGACCGGCACACCGGGCAGACCGTCCTGGACCTGCTCGAGTCGCTGGCCCGATCGGCCGGCAAGACGGTGCTCGTCGTGACCCACAGCGAGCAGGCCGTTCCGCTGGCGGATCGGGTGCTGGAGCTCCGGGACGGCGTCATCCGGCCGCACGTAGACGCCCGGTGACCCTGCTCCGCCGGTCCAGCGTCCGCCACCTCTGGCGCCATCGGTGGCAGACGGCGCTCTCGGTCCTGGGCGTCGGCCTCGGGGTGGCCGTGGTCCTGGCCGTGGACCTGGCCGTGTCCAGCGCGCGGCGGGGGTTCACGATCTCCGCCGAGACCGTGGCGGGGCGGGCCACGCACCAGGCCGTGGCCGGGCCCACGGGGCTCCCCGACAGCACGTACCGGACGCTGCGTCGACTGCCGGGCGTGGCGGCCGCGGCGCCCGTCGTGGATGGCGATGTCGTGGCGGTCGACGGCGGGGCCGTGCTCCGGGTCCTGGGCGTCGACCCGTTCGCCGAGGCGCCGTTCCGGCGGTACAGCGGCGGCGGCGAGATCGGACCGGCGGCGTCGGCGCTCATCGGCGCCCGGACCGGACTCCTGAGCCGGTCCACGGCGGCCGCGCTCGGTGTCGAGGAAGCGGACTGGCTGTACGTGGACGCGGCCGGGCGCCGGGACAGTCTCCGCGTCGCGGGGCTCCTCGACCCGGTCGACGAGGCGAGCCGGCTCGGCCTGGAGAACATCCTGATCGTGGACATCGGGACCGCCCAGGCGCTGCTCGACCGGCAGAGGCTGGACCGCGTCGACCTTATCCTCGAGGGCGTGGGCGGGGCCGGCGTCGAGGGCGCGCGCGGGGCCGCCGTCAAGGCTGAGCCGGCCGCGGGGGACCCTGCGGCGGCCGTCGTCGACGCGGTACAGGCGGTGCTCCCGGGTGGGGCCACCGTCCAGCGCTCGGGCGCGACGGTAGGCGCGCTCCGGGACATGACCCGGGCGTTCGACCTCAACCTGCGGGCGCTGAGTTTGCTGGCGCTCATCTTCGGCATCTTCCTGATCTACAACAGCGTGACGTTCTCGGTGGTCCAGCGTCGGCGCCTGCTGGGCACGCTCCGGGCGCTGGGCGCGACGCGCCGGGAGGTGTTCGGCCTGGTCCAGGCGGAGGCGCTGGCCATGGGGATCGCGGGCGCGGTGCTGGGCGTGGCGCTGGGGATCGGGCTGGGGCAGGGGCTGGTGCGGCTCGTCACCCGGACCATCCAGGACCTGTACTTCGTGGTCACGGTCCGCGAGCTGATCCTCACGCCGTGGACGCTGGCCAAGTCCATCGGGCTGGGCGTGGTCGGGACGCTGGCCGCCGCGGCGCCGCCAGCGCTGGAGGGCGCGTTCACGCATCCGCGGGCGGCGCTCATGCGGTCGGAGCTCGAGTCGGGGCTCCGGCGGCGGCTGCCGGCCGTGTCGTGGACGGGCGCGGCGCTGATGGCGGCCGGTGGGGTCGTGCTGTGGGCGTCGTCGTCCGTGGACGGCAGCTTCCTGGGGCTGTTCGGGGTGATCCTCGGGATGGCGCTGCTGACGCCGCTCGTGACGGTCGTGATGATGCGGACCCTGAAGCCCGTCGCCGGCCGGGTGTTCGGGATCCTCGGGCGGATGGCGGCAGGGGGCGTGACGGCGGGGCTCAGCCGGACGGCTCCCGCGATGGCCGCGCTGACCATCGCCGTGGCCACGACGATCGGCGTGGCGGTCATGGTCGGCAGCTTCCGCGGCAGTCTCATCGAATGGCTGGACCGGACGCTCTCGGCCGATATCTATATCGCGCCCGCCCGGCCCGGCGGGACCGGCGGCGCCACCGGCTCGGTCAACATCTCGCCGGCAGCGGTGGGCACGCTCGCGGCCGATCCCGCGGTTTCGGAGGTCCGGCGCTACCGGCGCGGCGACGTGCCCACGGCCGACGGGCCGGTGGACCTGATGGCCATCGGCATCGACTCGCGACTCCGGGGCCACTTCGACTTCCTGGCGGGGGACCCCGCGGAGTTCTGGCCGGACTTCGTGCGCGGTCGGGCGCTGATGGCGTCGGAGCCGTTCGCGTACCGCAGGGAGGTCGAGGTGGGGGACAGTATCACGCTGCGGACGGCCCGGGGACGGGTGACGCTGCCGGTGATGGCCGTGTTCCGGGACTACGGCTCCGACCAGGGGATGCTGATGCTCAGCTACGACGGGTACACGGAGCTGTTCCGCGATTCGACCGTCACCACGATGGCGCTGATCCTGGAGCCGGGGGCCGACCGGGAGGCGGTGATCCGGCGGTTGAAGGAAGCGACGGCGTCGCAGCAGGCGCTGTCGATCCGGTCCAACCGCGCCGTGGGCGAGGCGAGCCTGGTGGTGTTCGACCGCACGTTCGCCATCACCCAGGTGCTCCGGCTGCTGGCGCTGATCGTCGCGTTCGTCGGCGTCCTCAGCGCACTGATGGCCCTCCAGCTCGAGCGGGGCCGGGAGCTGGGCGTGCTCCGGGCGAACGGACTCACGCCGCGGCAGGTCTGGGCCATGGTCTCATCGCAGACCGGCCTCATGGGGATCGCGTCCGGGCTCATGGCGGTGCCCATGGGCCTCATCCTCGCCGTGCTGATGATCGAATTCGTGAACCGACGGTCCTTCGGGTGGAGCATCGACCTCGCCGTGCCGGCAGGCGTCCTGGTCCAGGCCGTGGGGCTGGCCCTGGCCGCCGCACTCCTGGCAGGGCTCTACCCGTCGTGGCGGATGGCGAGGACATCGCCTGCGGAAGCGTTGAGGTCGGAATGAACGCGCGGTTT
>JAWVYT010000381.1:0-3054 GCA_033722595.1 Longimicrobiales bacterium | reverse complement strand
GCCGACGGCCAGGGCGAGGGATGTCTCGGGGTACGGTGTCGGGCCGAGGCCGCCGGCGAAGCCGTCCCGGGCCCCGGACAGCCGCACGGCGACGGGCCCCAGCTCCAGCTCCAAACCGGCCTCCACCCCCACGGCGAGGCCCGTGGCGTCCGTGTCGACGCCGAGCACCGTGCCGGTGGCCCGCCCGCCCAGTCCCCGGACGGAGAGCCACGGCCGCACGGTCCCTGTCCGGGCGGGCTCCAGGGTCACCCCCAGTCCACCGGCCAGAACCACCCCGGTGTCATCGGCGACGGCGAACCGGCTCACGCCGGCGTGCGCATCGCCGCACAGGGCCACACCCCGGACGGCGACGAGAGGGTACGTTGCCCGGCCCCTACCGAGGACCGGGTCGGGCGCCGCGCCTTCCAGCGCGACCAAGCGACCGGACAGCTGGAGGGTCCCACTCCCCACGGCGATGGACGCGTCGGCTCCGTACTGGGCCCCATCGATCCCGCCGGCCACGGCGTACCCCGCGTAGCCAGCGGCTCCGCCAACGGCGCTGCCGGGGCCGCACTGCTGGGCGGCAGCGGGCCGGGTCGCCATGAGGCCGCCCAGGGCGAGCAGTCCGGAGAACGCGAGGACCGTCGGGACGCGGTCCGGCATCTACTGCACCCTCAGGAAGGAGCCGCGCAGCCGGCTCGGCGGCGCCCGGCCATCGCTCTCGACGTGGAGGATCGCCCGCCCGTCCGCCGTGACGTCGAACCGGTTGAACGTGGTCCCACCGACCCCGAGGCCGATGGACACGGTCTGGCCGTTCTCGAGGAGCGTCACGTCGATGGGGTAGCGGCCCAGCGGCTGCTCGTCTGCGGAAAGCTGCGGGTAGATCTCCCGCAGATTCCACGAAAGCACCTCGAACCGGGCGTCGATCTCCGGCAGCAGGTCGTCGGCATAGACGGCCACCGTCCAGTCCTGCATCCAGTCCAGCGCCTGCCCTGCGCCGAGGACACTGTTCAGGTTCTCTACGCCTGCCGTCGTGCCGTTCACGACATCGAAGAAGAAGGACGAGTCGTTGGCAGGGCTCCGGTCCGTCGCGTAGCGCAGGAAGTGCCAGGCCGCGCCCCGCGTCGTGAGCGCGTCGGGCGGCCCCATGAGGGAGGCCGTGTCAGGGCGACTCAGGAACTTGGCGAAGTTGTTGATGTTCGAGCCCATGTACCGGTTGAAGATCGAGTCGCCCCGCCCCGGCACCGAAAGCACCGCGTCGAGCGTCAGGTTCCGACCCGACCGCAGGCCCGAAACCTCGTAGTACAGCAGCTCCTCGGCCGCGTGGCTCAGCCCCTCGTTGAGCCACGGCGCCTCGAACACGCTGGCCTCGTTCACGAACAGGCGGCGCGAGGCGTTGATCAGGTGCTGGAACTCGTGCCCGATCAGCGGGATGGCCAGGTCCCGGACACTCTCCAGCGAGAAAGGCACGCCGGCGACGCCCTGCGGGTCCGGGGTAATGAGGTAGAACATCTCGCTGTGGTTCGACTCGGGACACGCTTCCAGCCGCTGGGTTCCGGTCTCCGGAAAAAGGTCACCCGACCAGAAGAATCCGATGGTCACCGACTCCGACTCCGGGGGATTCATCTCGTTGACGGCCTGTGTGAAGAACAGGATCGACCGGCCGTTGCCATCGATGTCGGTGGGCGCACCGAAGTGGGCGGTCTCCACGGGGTAGACCAGCGTGTCGAAGGTCGCCGCGAAGTACTCGAAGTCCGAGCCGCTCAGGTCGGCGGGGTTCGCCGTGTCGGCGTACACGACGGCGTGGTCCGACACGTACATGACCTCGCCGGTCCGCAGGTCGATGTCGGAACAGCTGATCGCCACGTTGAAATCGCGGAGCTCGCCGACCGCCGGGACCTCCGCGCCCACGGCGGCGCCCATGACATCCAGCGCCACCGGTGTCCCTACGGCCGGCCGGATCCGCGGCTCCAGCTCCCGGATCTCGCGCTGCCGCAGCCGGCTGTGGAACCCGTGATCGAGAGTGAGCCCCGGCCGGAGCCCGGCGGCGAGGGTCGCCGGCTCCAGCGTCGCGTCAGCCGGCCCGGCCAGCGCGGCCAGACCGGCACCGGTCACCGAGACGTCCAGGTCGGCCGCGCTGTCCGCCGACGCGTGGAACGGCATGTAGAGGAACGTCCCATCCGCGGGACCCTCGAGGCACACCACCTGGTGCTCGACGCCCCGGACCTGCACGACCTCCCCGAGCCCCACCTGCGTCACATCACCGAAGACGCAGGAAAGCAGGGACGAGGACGGCCCCGAGACATCGGTACCGCATCCGGCCGCGAGGACCGCAACGAAAAATGGTAGGATTCGCTTCATGGCACCCAAAGACGACGGCCCGACATGGCGCTCCTGTCGGGCCGTTGGAACTGTCGCCGACGGCGAAAGCTAGTGGCAATGCCGCCGGGTGGCTACCCGCCTACCCGTGGGAGAGCAGCCGCTCGAGCTCCTCTTCGGAGAGGTCGGCGGTGCTCCGGGACCCCATGCGTCGCCCGGATCGGTTCTGCTTGCTCTGGGCCTTCGCGCTGCCCGCGGGCGCGCCGGCATAGTCGAACCCCTCGAGTGAGACCCGAGGGAGGCCGTAGCCGAGTACCCGCTCGATGGAGCGGACCATGCCCAGCTCCGCGGCCGTCATGAAGGTCACGGCGTCGCCCGCCGAGCCCGCCCGCCCCGTGCGGCCGATGCGGTGGACGTAGTCCTCGGGGTCCCGCGGCACGTCGTAGTTGATGACGTGGCTGATCCCCTCGATGTCCAGCCCCCGCTGGGCGACGTCCGTCGCTACCAGCACCTGCGCGTGCCCTTCGGCGAAGGCGTCCATCGCGCTGCCGCGCTGCTTCATGTTCCGGTCGCCGTGGATCACGTTCACCGCGATCCCCGCGCCCCGGAGCCGGTGGTAGAGCAGGTCCGCGCCACGCTTCGTGCGCGTGAAGACCAGAACCTGGTCCATCTCCGGGTCCTTCATGAGCTCCAGCAGGAGGTCGACCTTCTTGTCCGGCTTCACCGAGTAGACGATCTGCTCGACCGTCTCCGCCG